>JAEWVV010000133.1 GCA_023458995.1 Bacillota bacterium | reverse complement strand
CGTTTACCACCGCTTGCTTTTTTTGTGTTGTTCTCAGTAGTAATTACAAAAGTTTTATAGTTACAGAAGAGTAATACATCACACCACTCTTTAACTAATGGAGCACATTGTTTTGTCAGTTTCATTTCCCATCTGTCAAATTGGCCTTGTTCTTCTGGAAGCTCATACTTGCGTGGTTTTCCATGTGCAATAACTACTGGATTAATTCCAACATCAACAAGCTTGGATAATAGTTGTAATAAGGTAGAAAATTCTTCTGCAAGGTAGGTGTATCCTTTACCAAATCCAAAACTTTCTATATTGTCTTTACGGTGCTTGTTACAAATATAATCAACACATAAACCTTCAGCCCAGTCTGCTGTATCTATGACTAAGGTTTTACAAACATCTGGATTATCAATTACCTCTTTTACTGTTGCGATTAAATCTTCCCAGCTTGAGATTTTGATGCGTCTAACATTTAACCTTGATGTTCCACCTTCAATATCTAAGAAAAGTGGATCAGGCATTTTTGATGCTAAAGATGTCTTACCAACACCCTCCGCACCGTATATACAAAATTTAATCGGTGTCTTTTCAACACCACTAACGATATTTAACATGCTTATTTCATCTCCTTATTGATTATTAATTCTTCTCTAGCATCAGATTCAGGAGCTAGTACTGCTTGTCCTTTTGGCTTTATCATGTAGCAACCGACTAAGTCATTAAATTGTGTTTTTCCCAGCATCTTTTGTAGTTCGCTAATAGGCAGTAGTTTCTTAGGTGCGAATGGATCATAGCCGTTATCAGATATGATTTTTGCAACTGCATCTTCATCACTGAGTTTGCGTTTTGTTACTGATTCTACGACTTTAAAACCTCTCCATTTTTTGCCTTCTAGTGCCTTTTTAAGACAATATTCCTTAATACTGTCAATGTAAGAAATAACACTATCTAACTTCGGTAAAATTGCTTCTATTTCTTCATCAGTCATGAATTCTGGTTTGTTAACTTCCTTTTCTGCTTCAAGTGCATCTTCTGCTCTTTTTCTACATACATTTCGTCCAGGACAGTATTTACACCAAACACCAGTATTTGCTTTTGCTTCTTCACTTAAAGCTTCTTGTGCTGCAGGGATAAGCTTTTCTTTTTCCCATTTTTCTAGTTCATCAGATGTTAATAGATACTCTGATATGTTGTTGATTCTTTGCTGATAAACAACTAAACGAATTTTTTTTATAGGAAAGAAATCCTTATATGCCTTGTAAGCATACAATCCATAAATAGCAAGTTGGCTGTTTAGTTCATTTAGTTTTTCATCTAATACTGTAACCTTAATAAATCCAGTCTTGTTGTCAATGATTGTTAGCGTATCTCCTGCAATAATCCCGCAATCTAATGTTCCATGTGTATCAAGTGCATAGTCCATATCTAAAAGTTGTTCAATCAATATGACCGGTTTCTCTCCAGTGCGTTTCGCTTCATAATCGTATGTACTAATTACAAAGTCTGCGTAGCCATTAGCTAAGCTTTCCATTTCCTCTGAATAGTGTTTAAAGCTTGTTTTGATTTCTTCTATAGACTTTTTATCGTTTGACTCATAGTCTTCAAGTTTTAAACTTTTTCTAATGTAGTTTTCTGCTAGCAAATGGCACTCACTTCCAAATTCACTAGCTTCACTGGTCTCTTCAACTTTGTTTGCTAAGAATCTAGTTGCATACCCACAGTGGAACCACTCTTTACTACTTGGAGCTAAGATTGAGTGTTTTCGTTGGCTCATCATCATTACCTCCATCATCTTCTATCCGTTCTAAAAGCATTACATCTTCTGCTAGCGCCTTAGTAAGAGAGCTGATTGTTAATAATGAATCAAAGATCTCAACTTTACTTACTGAGGGCTTGTCTCTAACGGTTTTAAATTTATCGACCATATTTAGGTCCTCCTTTGTTTTTTTAAAGACATCTCTTGCCTTCTGATAGTCAAATGGGAACCCGACAGTTTTTTGCCAAAATATTTAAATGAAATTTTTTAGTTTTTCTCTAAGCATCTTAAAAATGCATGATTTCTTGTATTGAACAGTTGATCGTTTCAATCCCATAGCCTGTCCTATTTCATCATCTGTGTAACCATCATTGAATAGATTCAGTATCATCTGACTCTCTTCATCTAGAAGCGATAGTTCACGTTCGAGTGCTTCCTCTCGTTCAGACTTAATTAATGCCTCGTCTGGTGTATCTGTGTGAGTGTCTGCCATTTCATAGTTGTTATCTTCTACAAATTGATCTAGTGATAATGGCTTACCATCTCTATGGGTTTTACCAAACGGGCAGTGATTACAGTCCTCATGGCACCTTTTCATATATGAATATCTTTCTGAAGGAACTAGGCATCTACTTTCGTTATCCCTTTGTCTGCGTTCCTCTGCCAGCATATTTCGCCAAGCATAGAAATACTCAATCGTACAAGGTACATACATTCTCTTTCTTGTGATGCTGTTGAAGTAAGAACAGTAACGCATCTCTTCTTCAGGACTCTTATCCTGGTTGTACTCAGCTATAGCTTTTTTGATTTCCTCTTCACTTGAGTACTCTTCTTTTAATTTGATAATCATTAATAATCCTCCTTTTTGTATTTGTTAGAAAGGAGGTTCCTTTAATGATCAAGGCATGCTGAAAAGACGGATTACAAAACCTTGAAATTTGGATTACTCCATTTCAAACATTTGTATCCGCTCTTTCCTTACAAGAGCTGATTACTATTAAATTTCACCCATTGAAATTAAGGACCGTTTGTTGCAATCACGGAAGTGAATGAGTTACAGAAAGTGCGATAGATTCGGCTTTCCTTACCATCATTTTACTTTTTGAAGACCTAATTACAAACAGCAGGTTCCCCGCAATACTCGGCAGAAAGTCGGCAGATTTTTATATAATTTTCCTGAATAATAAAAACAGCATTTGATGACTGAAAAATAATATTTAAACTCAACTTTTCAGTAGATTAAGTGCTGTTATAATTAGTAGGTTAAATTGTAAAATTTACAATAGTGTGATATAATTTAGTAAAACTATGAATAACAATGAGGAGGGATAATTATGTCATTCTCATATAACAAACTATGGAAACTGTTAATAGACTATAAGATGATAAAAAAAGACCTAATGGATAAGGCTAAAATCAATGCCACTACCATGTCTAACATGGGTAAAGGCAAGCCTGTCAGCCTTGAAACATTAGGTCGTATTTGTAAAGTTTTAAACTGCAATATTGGAGATATAGTAGATTTTATAAATGATTAATTTTATCTAAACGGAGGTGATTTTATTTGAAAAAATTATGTCTTGGTACTCTTCTTCGTATATTATGTGATGCTAGAATTTCTACAGCTAAACAATACATTTTTATTAATGATTTATTATCTTCGGTCAAGACTGACACAATTTATGCTGATGATAAATTTCAAAGTGCACTCTTATCTGGTAAGAACAATCTCACTAATTATAGTGAAATTTTAACATGCGACAAAGTGAAACTAAGAGCATTTTTTGAAAATAAAATTAAACCATACTATGATGAAAATTGGCAAAAAGTAGTAATATTATGCATACAAGATGTTCTTAAAGAGGACAGCACAATAAATGATATTGATATAATCGGTTTTGAGCCTGATGGCTACACAAAACAAGATATTATAAGCAAACAAATTTTTTCATTTTCTGACTTACTAGTTAACGTGTACTATTACTGCACTGTTTTTGTTAAGAATATACCTTATAAAACAAATATTAGAGAAATTAAAGATTATACAAGAAATCAATATACCAGAAGAAATGAAGTTCAATTAGAAACAACAGTATCTCATGTTACTTCAAAAGTAAAACTTACATTAGATCCACAACCATTCAATGACGTATTTGTTGAAGTAAAAGACATTAAACTTACAATACCAAATCCAAATGAACTGAAAATCTATCGTCTGGATATCTCTAGCAGTAAGATTGATTACACAAGATTACACAGTTTTATTGCTGATAACATTGGAAGATATGTATACTCTCGTGGAATGAGAAATCGTTACAAACTTAAGCCTGATTCAATGGGGTTAGCTATTAAAACTCTCAAAGCATACAATAAAAGAGTTAAGACGGTTCCAAGCACAAATCATTTTAATGAGCTAATGTTATACTCATTTCTTGAGAGTGTTTTAGGAGCACCTAAAATTTTCTCGAAAATGGAACTACAAGATAAAAGTGGTGTATACGATAGCTTATCTTCAGGAATTCATATTAATACTTTTAAAAGTGGTGGAGTGTTTTTTAATCAACTGGTTTTTGGAGCCACTGATACAATAGATAATCTAGAGACTGCTGTAGATAATGCTTTAAATCAAGTTATGTCAATTAAAGCAGCTTCACAAGATGAATATGAATTTCTAGAAAATACAATTCTTAACAATGAGTTTGATGCTGAAACAAATAAAATTTTAGAAAACATGATATTTCCTAAAAAGGGATCTGGTTTAAGCAAACCTGATGACGCTTTTGGTTTGTTTTTAGGATATACCGTAAGGGCTGCTTATGATCCTAACAATACTTCTTATATGTTAAATTTAGAAAACCAGATGAAGTCTGATATATTAAAAATTGCTGTTTACTTAGAAAAGAGAATCAATGATTTAGGATTGTTGAATCACTCTTTTTATGTCTATGTTCTTCCACTAAATAATGCTGTTTTTGATAAGAACGATATTATGAAAGACGCATTGGAGGTTGATGAATAATGAAACCTCGTTATGCCACATTAGGTGAACACATCTATAACAAAATCGAAGATAATGTGTATTTGAATGAACTTTATGAAATCATTTTATACAACTACTCGATGAACTTAATGGGAACACCCCAAAGAAAAAAACCGTTAAAAAAAGAGCATGCTTTGCGTTTTGCAGACATACTCTCAAAATCATACGGACAACCAAACTCTGAAAAGCATAGAGCATGGGCCCAGGAAATAGTTGCTCTTTTAAACGCTACATATCCTGAAGATGCAATGATTAAAGCATATGCCACTTCTGTTTTGGCAAATATTGGCAACTATCGTGGATTACAACTAATTAAAACAAGATATAAAAATTCATCATTTTTAGATGAGTTATATCAGAGCTTTGATCTCGATTATCTTCAAATGCCACATCAAGAAAATAAATATTTTTTTCATTCTCAAAAAGAAATATATGATCATTTGAATGACAGATCATTTTCTTATTCAGGTCCAACCTCAATGGGCAAGTCACTAATAATGAGAACTTTTATTAAAGATAAAATACTAAGTGGCTTTAAAGGTAACTTTGCAATTTTAGTCCCTACAAAGGCTTTAATTAGTGAAATAGCTTCAAACATTATAAAATTCGACCTACAAGATGAGCTAAGTAATAAGAATTATAAGGTTGTAACTTCTGGTAACTCATTATTCTTCAAACAAGATAACTTAAATTATATTATGGTAATGACTCCTGAGAGATTACTTTATACACTTATTTCTTATCCAGAAATGTCAATCGATTACCTTTTTATTGATGAAGCACATAAGCTTTCTCAACCTGATGGTAGAGCAACTTTTTACTTTAAGGTCACTGATATGTTAATAGAAAGACCAAGAAGACCACACGTTATTCTTGCATCACCAAATATACCAAATCCAGAGGTTTATCTAAAAGCTCTTCCAATAGAACAAGTAGAAAAACCTACTTTTTTAAGAACTACTTTCACTCCTGTTAGCCAAATGAAGTATGTTTTAGACACTGTTTCAAAAGATTTTATAGTTTTCAATGAACACTCAAAAAGGTGGAGTCCATTTGAGAAAATTGATTCACTAGATCCTTCTGATACACCATCAAGTTTAATTAGAGTTCTAATAGAAAAAGACATAAAGAAATCAAATATTATATATTGTTCTGGTAGAGAACGTGCTGTTGAAATGGCCAGGGCTTATGCAGAGACAATTCCATATTTAGAAAACAAGGTTCTAGATGATGTTGCAAAAGAAATAAAAGATGATATTCATGTTGATTACTATTTAGCTGACATTATCAAAAAAGGTGTTGCCTATCACGTTGGATATTTACCTTTACATATCAGAACAAAAATTGAAGAACTTTATAGAGATAGACATATTAAATCAATTTTCTGCACCTCTACTCTTATTGAAGGCGTTAATTTGCCCGCTGACAATCTTATTGTTTTAAGTTGCAGAATTGGTAGCAAAGGTAATATGAATCAAGTAGAATTCAAAAATTTACTTGGCCGTGTTGGACGTATTGAGTACAATCTTTATGGCAATGTTTTTATTATCCGTGACTCAAACATGGCAGAAAAAACAGTTAAAGAACTTTTGTCAAAAGAAATAAAAAAACAGGACTTAGCTTTAACAACTATATTAAGTGATAGTGCCAAGAAATATGTAATAAATCAATTCTTAAACGGAGATTCTCAATTGGATCGTTTACCTGGCCAGAAACCTGATGAATACGATTTGATGAGAAAAACTGGTCTTATACTGTTAAGAGATATTACTATAAATAGACATAGCGTTGTGAGAAAACAGTTTGATCATTTATTGGACGGAGATACAATTCAAACGATTAAGATGAACTTTGAAATTAATAACGATACAAAACCCAAACCAGATGATGATATCAATGTATCCATCGATCAAACTCAAAATCTAATAAATGCAATTAATAATGGTATTGAGTATCCACAATTATTAGAAGGTCGTGTGCAATATGAAGACTTGGTTGACTTCTTGTTTAAACTTAGACATATCTTTAAATGGGACATTTATGAACCTGAAACATTAGGTAATGGTGAGAAATACAAATATTATGCAGTTATTTTAGCAAGATGGATGAACGGCTATGGTTTGGCCTTATTGTTAAAAGACACCATTGATAATGTAGCAAATAACAACCGTAATATTTATAAAAATTATCAAACTATACCATATGATGGATCACAGGAACATAAGAACATTGTTATTGGAGATACACTTCAAATTATAGAAAATGTAATATTATTTAGCATAGCTAATTATTTTCTTAGATTCTCAACGGAATACAAGAAACTCAAAACTAATGATCAGCCATTCGATAATGATTGGTATGAATATGTCGAGTTTGGTTCAACTAACCAACTTACTATATTTTTCCAAAGAAACGGACTAACGAGAGAAACAGCGGATTACATTCGTAGACATCAAGAATATGTTATTTACACTCAACAGGGTTATAAATTGAAGAAATCACTTCTTGATTGTGGAAAGAGATCTGTGGAGGATGAAATCGCAGATATATTATTTAACGTTCCAGAATTATTTATTAATGAATAAAAAAAGCGACTCAACTCAATTTCAGA
>JAEWVV010000132.1 GCA_023458995.1 Bacillota bacterium | reverse complement strand
GATGGAAAGACTTTATGAAGAAGTATCAACGGCAAAAGAATCCGATCATGATCGCTTATTAACATGGGCATCCCAGTTAGGTGATCAACTGATTGAAGCTGATTTTTACGCGATTAAATCAAAGATTGGTAATGTGATCCATGGTTTAGGTTTAACGATGGATATTTTAGAAGAACCGATTGCTCATCTATCGGGTGGTATGAGAGCTAAAATTATTTTAGCAAAATTACTTTTAGGTGATTCTGATGTCTTACTTCTTGATGAACCAACAAATTTTCTTGATGTGAAACATATCGATTGGTTATCACGTTTTCTTCAAAATTATCCGAAAGCATATTTAGTAGTATCACACCATGAAGAGTTTTTATCAGAAATAGCAAATACAGTCTTTGCTCTTGAAAACGGACAGATCACACGTTATAAAGGTGATTATGCATATTACTTAAAAGAAAGAGCACTTCGCTTTGAACAACAAGAAAAAGCATTTATCAGTCAGCAGAAGTTTATTCAAAAGACTGAAGAGTTTATTCAAAAGAACTTGGTGCGTGCAACAACTACAAAACGGGCACAATCTAGACGTAAAATGTTAGAAAAAGTGGAACGTATTTCAGCTCCACAAAAGTCAAAAGTCTATCATTTTCATTTTCCAATGGCATCTTCAACAGGTAAAGATGTGTTAGTGACGAAAAATCTTGAAATCGGGTATACTGAACCACTCTTAGAACCCTTAAATATTGCCGTTTTAAGAGGAGATAAGGTTGCTATAACAGGTAAGAACGGTATTGGTAAATCAACCTTTATAAAGACGATTTTAGAGGTTATACCGAAGATCTCTGGTGAATTCAAATGGATTGATACCGCTAAGATTGCATACTTCGAACAAGATAGTAAATTCCCTCTAAATTTAACACCTTTTCAAGTTGTTCATGGTGAGTACCCCCATTTCACAAAAAAAGATGTGATGAGCTTACTTGGTAATCATGGAATTGATTATGACATGGCTAATCGTGATGTTAATAGCTTATCTGGTGGTGAACAAACCAAAGTAAGGTTAGCACTTCTTAGACATAAAAAAGGAAATGTTCTTATTCTAGATGAACCTACAAACCATTTGGATGTTGCTGCAAAAGAAGCATTAAAGGATGCACTGATTGAATATCAAGGAACACTCATTTTAGTTTCCCATGAAAAGGAATTCTATCAAGAAATCTGTAGTTATGAAATCAGTTTATATGAGAATGAATGAAAGCATAAATAAGGATAAATAAACAAAAAGTGACGCGTTTTGCGTCACTTTATTCGTTTATTTTAGAGTCATCAAAGTTATTGATTTCTTCAACTAAGACATCGTAGACTTCAGATTCTTTAATCTTTTTAATGATCTTACCACGTCTAAATAAAATCGCTTCACCCTTACCACCTGCAATACCGATATCGGCATGAGTTGCTTCACCAGGTCCATTAACTGCACAACCCATGATCGCAACATTAATCGTTTTATTAACTTTAAGTAGGTATTGTTCAATGCGTTTAGCAATATCAATCATATCGTATTGAATACGTCCGCATGTTGGGCAGCTAATCAAGTTAGGAACTTTATCTTTTAACCCTAAGTTTTTTAAGATTTCTTTAGCAGCTTGAATTTCTAAAATTGGATTATCGGTTAAAGATACACGAATGGTATTACCAATACCCTCAGCGAGTAGAATACCAATACCCATCGCACTCTTGATTGCTCCACTAAATGCTGTACCAGCTTCAGTGACACCTAAATGAAGAGGATATGGGAATGTTTTAGCAGCTAAACGATAAGCTTCAATCATCAAATTCATATCGGTAGCTTTTAAAGATAATGCGATATCATAAAAGCCCATAGATTCTAGAATTTCAACATGATGTTTTGCAGTTGCAACCATGTTTTCTGCAGTTGGAGCCATACGGTTTGGAAGAGAACCACTGTTTACACCAATACGAATAGGAATGTTTTTCGCTTTGCAAGCTTCAACAACTTCCATGACGTGTTCTCTCTTTGGTATGTTTCCTGGATTTAATCTGATTTTATCTACACCTTGATTGATCGCTTCAAGTGCTAATCTGTAATCGAAATGGATATCTGCAACTAAAGGAATAGAAATCTGTTTTTTAATTTCTCCTAATGATTTAGCATCAACCATATCTAAAACAGCAACTCTAATAATCTCACAACCTGCATCTTCAAGTTGTTTGATTTGTTTAACGGTTGCTTCAACATCTTTTGTGTAAGTGTTGGTCATACTTTGA
This sequence comes from Bacillota bacterium, assembly GCA_023458995.1. Lineage (GTDB taxonomy): Bacteria > Bacillota_I > Bacilli_A > Acholeplasmatales > Acholeplasmataceae > Peloplasma. The sequence goes on along the minus strand of JAEWVV010000132.1, from coordinate 5,377 downwards.
ATATATACTTTCGAATTGCCTCCGAGTTGGTAAGGTCCAACTTTAATTGGGCGGCTCTGTTCACGTTGTTTCATATTATCACCTAAACACATTATACGTTAAAATACATCAAAGATGAAGCCGAAATGCTTTATAGAAAGGATAAAACACATCAAATTAAAATTAAGTCATAAAATGATTGAAAAAGAAACTTTGATTTGTTATAATGTTAACGTATGTTTGGAGGGATATTATGCGCGACCTAGTTAAATTGGTTTGTACCGAATGCGGCGAAGAAAACTACCATACAAATAAGAACAAAAAGACTCACCCAGAACGCATGGAAGTTAAAAAGTATTGCCCACGCGAAAGAAAGTACACCATCCACAAGGAAAAGAAATAAGCTATTCTTGGAATAGTTTTTTTTCTATTATAAAACATGATCCAGTTCAAGGGAAATGAAGATTTATCACATGTTTATTTATTATGCAGATTTGATAGCTGCATCTTAATTGATCCGTCACATAGTTATGATGACATTGTGCATGCGATTGGGGAGAGAACATTAACGGGAATCCTTTTGACGCATGCGCATATGGACCATATCGATTTGATTGGTTCTTTTGACGTACCTATCTATCTACATCAAAATGATGCACATCTTTTATTTGAAGATCAATATAACGGGTATGCACCAAAAAGCCATCCTTATAAAAGAAAGAATCTTGATCTAAAATATGTAAGTCATGGTGATAAGATACCACTTGCAGATCATGTGATTGAAGTGATTCATACACCGGGTCATACCAAAGGAAGTGTATCATTTCTTTATGATCAAAAACTTTTCACAGGAGATACACTCTTTAAAGAATCAGTTGGTAGACATGACCTTTATTCAGGAAACTTACCTGAATTAAGAAAAAGTGTGTTAGATTTACTCTCTTTACCGAGTGCCATTAAAATCTATCCAGGGCATGATGATTCTTCAACTGTTCGTTATGAACAGAAGAATAATGCATTTTATGTGAAATGGATGAAACAAAAGTCTAAATAGGACACTATGTGTCCTTTATTTTTTGTCACAAAATAGCACATAATCCTTGACAGTGCCAAAACGTTCGTGTACAATAAAATTGGCACAAATCAATAAGGAGTGCTAATCGAGGTGAACCAATGATTACAAGTAGACAGAAGTTAATCTTAAAAGCTATTATCGAAGCCTACGTTAAAGATGCAATCCCTGTAGGTTCTAAAACATTAACGAATATGCCTTACTTGAATTTCTCAAGTGCGACTCTTCGTTATGACATGGCACAACTTGAAGAATTGGGATATCTCGAGAAGACGCATACCTCTTCGGGACGCGTACCATCTGAAAAAGGATATCGCTATTATGTTGAACATTTAGTAACAAGAGACTCTGATGTTGAACTCCAATTTCCTTTAATTGATGAAGTGCTTCTAAAAAATAGATTAGCGCGTGAAGCAGCAGTTGAAGAAGCGATTCATTTACTTTCAGAATTAACCAATTATACAGCGATGGCTGTTGGTCCTTCTTCAAACTTGAATTTAATTAAGAAGATTGATTTTATTCCGCTTACAGAAAAAGATGCAGTCATCTTGATCGTCACCGACCAAGGTCATGTGCAACATCAAAACATTCAAATCCCTGAGGAAATGAATATTGATGAACTAAAAGATGTCATTAAGACGTTAGATGAACTTCTTAGAAACCGAAAGATTTCTGAGGCAAGTCATATCTTAGAAGCTGAGTTTGCTAAAAATGAAATTCAATCATTTATGGAATATCAAGCACAGCTCATTCATTCATTTATTCACGCGTTCTCAAAGTTTGCTCAAGATAATTTCTATTTATCGGGTGTAACAAACGTCTTCGATCAACCGGAATTTCATAATGTGCGGCACATTAAAAATTTCGTTGATATGCTAGATCGAAGGGAACTCGTCAAACTCATTGGTGATCAACAAGGATTAAGTATTAAATTTGGCAGTGATTTACAACTCATTCCGATGGAAAACTGCACCATCATCTCTGTGCCCTACCGCATCAGTGAATTTGAGCACGGAACGATTGCAGTTGTTGGACCTACACGTATGGAATATAACAAAGTCATACCTCTTGTAGAATATATTGCCAGCAACTTAGGAAAACTGTATAAAAAATAGCTAAAGGATGATGAACATGGACGAAACAAAAGAAACTGTAGTGAATCAAAAAACTGTTCACGAAGAAGAAACAAAAAAAGAAAAAAGAAATAAGCATAAAGAACAAGTTGATGCACTCGAACAAGAAATCAAAGACTTAAAAGATAAAATGCTTAGAAATGCTGCAGAATTAGAAAACTTTAAAAAGAGAATGCATAATGAACGTATTAATGATCGTAAATATGCGAGCAAGAATCTAGTTGGTGAGATATTAAATCCACTTGACCAATTAGACAGAATTGTTAACATGACAACCGATAATGATCTACTTAAAAACTTCTTAATTGGATTTAAAATGATTAACGATCAACTGTTTAACGTATTAAGTAGTGATGGATTAAAAGAGATTGAAGCATTAAATAAACCCTTTGATCCGAATGTGCATCACGCGATTGAAAAAGTAGAAAACAAAGAAAAAGAAAACGGCATCGTCATCGAAGTCGTTCAAAAAGGATATACATATAAAGAACAACTACTCAGACCTGCCATGGTCAAAGTAAACGAATGGAGTGAAGAATATGGCAAAGACAAATAAGATTATCGGTATTGACTTAGGTACAACAAACTCATGTGTTTCCGTCATGGAAGGCGGCGAAGTTAAAGTAATTACAAATGCTGAAGGTGGACGTACCACACCATCTGTCGTATCATTTAAAGGTGAAGACATCAGCGTGGGTGATGTTGCAAAACGTCAAGCAATCACCAATCCAAACACAGTAGCATCGATTAAACGTCATATGGGTGACCTAAATTACCGTGTAGATATTAACGGTAAGAAATACACACCACAAGAAATTTCAGCAATGATTCTCCAAAACTTAAAGAAAACTGCTGAAGATTATTTAGGAGCAACCGTAACACAAGCTGTTATTACAGTTCCTGCTTATTTTAATGACGCACAACGTCAAGCAACGAAAGATGCAGGTAAAATTGCTGGTTTAGATGTTAAACGTATCATCAACGAACCAACAGCAGCTGCATTAGCTTATGGTATTGATAAGACAGATAAAGAACAAACAGTTCTAGTCTTCGACTTAGGTGGAGGTACATTCGACGTATCCATCCTTCACTTAGCAGATGGTACATTTGAAGTTGTATCAACAGCAGGTGATAACCATCTTGGTGGTGATGACTACGATGAAGTCATCATGAACTTCTTAGTTGATGATTTTAAGAAAGAAAATGGTGTTGATCTATCCAAAGATAAGATGGCTATGCAACGTCTAAAAGACGCAGCTGAAAAAGCTAAGAAAGACTTATCAGGTGTAACATCAACTCAAATTTCATTACCATTTATTAGCATGGGTGTTGCAGGTCCACTTCATTTAGAAAAGACTTTAACACGTGCTAAATTCAATGAATTAACTGCGCATTTAGTTGAACGTTGCGTAGGACCCGTTAGAAGAGCATTATCAGATGCTAAGATGACTCCAAAAGATATTGACCAAGTATTACTTGTTGGTGGTTCAACACGTACACCTTCTGTTCAAGAAATGGTGAGAAGAGAACTTGGTAAAGAACCAAACAAGAGTGTTAACCCAGATGAAGTCGTCGCAATGGGTGCTGCAATTCAAGGTGGTGTCTTAGCAGGTGATGTTAAAGACGTATTACTCCTTGACGTTACACCACTTTCATTAGGTATTGAAACACTTGGTGGTGTTTTCACAAAACTTATTGAAAGAAATACAACGATTCCTACATCAAAATCGCAAGTCTTCTCAACGGCTGCAGATAATCAACCAGCAGTTGATATCCACGTTCTCCAAGGTGAACGTTCAATGGCTTCTGATAATAAGACATTAGGTCGTTTCCAATTATCTGATATTCCAGCAGCTCCACGTGGAGTTCCTCAAATTGAAGTTACATTTGATATTGATGCTAACGGTATCGTATCTGTTAAAGCGAAAGATTTAGGTACAAATAAAGAACAAAAGATTACGATTTCTGGTTCAGGTTCATTATCAAAAGAACAAATTGAACGTATGGTTAAAGAAGCTGAAGAACAAGCAGAAGCTGACCGTTTGAAGAAAGAAGAAGCTGATTTAAGAAACGAAGCTTCCAACCTTATCTTCCAAACCAATAAAGCTATTACAGACCTTGGTGCTGAAGTTGATTCACAAACTAAGAGTAAACTTGAAGAAGAAATTAAAGACTTAGAAACAGCTCTTAATGGATCTGATCTTGATTTAATTAAATCACGTAAAGAAGCGCTTGAAAAAGATGCTCAAGATGTTGCTGTCAAAGCATATCAAAAAGCTCAAGAAAAACATAATAGCGAACAACCCAAAGACGATCAATCTAAAAATAGTAAGACCGTTGATGCAGAATTCGAAGAAAAATAATCTGATGAGGGGCACTGCCCCTCATTTCAAATGGAGTTGATGTTATGGCAGATAAACGTGATTATTACGACGTGCTTGGTATCGCTAAAGGTGCAAGTGACGACGAAATAAAAAAAGCGTATCGTACGCTTGCAAAGAAATACCATCCAGACGTCTCTAAAGAAGCGGATGCTGAAAGTAAATTTAAGGAAGTTCAAGAAGCATATGACACCTTATCGGATGCTCAAAAAAGAGCAGCTTATGACCAATATGGTCATCAAGGAAATCCGTTTGGTGGTGCAGGATCTGGTTTCCAAGGTTTTGGTGACTTCGGTGGCTTCTCCGATATTTTCAGTCAGTTTTTTGGTGGCGGAAGACAACAAAGAAGAGAAAATTATAATGGTCCACAACGTGGCGATGACCTTGAACGCACGATAACAATTGATTTCATGGAAGCTGTTTTGGGTACGAAAAAACCAATCAGTGTTGAAGTCGAAGAAGAGTGTCATGTCTGTCATGGATTAGGTGCTGAATCATCGAAAGATGTTGAAGTATGTGATCGCTGTCACGGTGACGGTTTCGTAAACGTTGAACAACGTACAATGTTTGGCGCGATGAGAAGTCAACAAGCATGCCCTAAATGTGGTGGTGCTGGTAAGATTATTAAAAAGAGATGTCAAACATGTAACGGTAGAGGTCTTGTTAAGACTGTTAAAAACGTGGATGTCAATATCCCAGCAGGTGTTGATAACAACATGTCATTAAAAGTTGCAGGTTATGGCAATGGTGGTACCAAGGGTGGTGGCGCTGGAGATCTATATTTAAACTTCAGAGTTCGCCCTCATAAAGTG
>JAEWVV010000131.1 GCA_023458995.1 Bacillota bacterium | reverse complement strand
ATGCAGGATCCACTTCAATCGCGTAAACATGTTTAGCCTGGTCATGTACATAATGTGAGACAGGAGCAATCCCTGCATACGCATCGATTGCGATTTCATGACGTTTAAGTTCAGCCAAACGTTTCATCTCATTATAGAAGACATCTGCTTGGGATGTATTTAATTGAAAGAAAGCTTCAGGTCTTAAGTAGTACTCATGACCATTGAGTTCTTCTTTAATCATTTGTTTACCATAAATCAAACGCATATCTTCAGTGAAATATCCAACCTTCTTTAAATCAGGATTGATTACTTCATAGACAGACTCTATGGTAGGCTCTAGTTGAATCAGTTTCTTAACTAAATCATCTAAACGATTGGATTTTTTAAGCATAATAAAAGAGACTTGAGCTTCTTTGGTATGTTCAGCTACTCTAACGACTAAATGTCTTACATATCCCATCTTTGTCTTAGAATCCAGAGCATCAATACCAAAGGTATCCATGAGTGAAACCATACGTCTTAAAATACGATTTACATCTTCATGTTGAACTGGACATCCGTCCACTTCAATAAATTGATTCGAATTTCTCGCATACATGCCAAAAACATTCTTACCCTTAATCTTTTGTACAGGTAATGATGCTTTATTGCGATAGTTTTTAGGGTTTTCTGCACCTTTAACAGGTTTGACTTGTTTAGGACTAATCTTGAGTCCTGCATAACGGTCAAAGCTCTTTAAAAGGATATCTCGTTTGTTTTCTAAGATGGTATTATAGTCTGCATGTTGTGTCTGACAACCACCACACGATTCATAATACTTACAAAAAGGGTCTCTTCGATCAGGACTTGATGTGAGGATTTCTTCAACCTCACCTGTTGCACGGTTATCATAGACTTCGTTGATTTTAACTTTTACTTTTTCTCCAGGAAGTGCACGATCAACAAAGATTGCAAGCTTTTTATAATAGGCAATCCCTTCACCGTTTATACCCATACGTCTGATATCAAGATCTAAGATATCATCTGTTTTAATATGTTCGTTCATTTTTTTCACTCCTTATTAGACTCATTTCATACAATAAAATTAAAATTGTCAACATCATTGATTGAATCAATGTTTTTTAAAATAATTCTGTTCTCAAGGATGAGTTTGTGTAAAAGATTGCTTCCATGATTTGTGTTTTGCATCGTAGTACCATATTCCTTAATTAATTTAATAACACTATCAATCAATATTGATTTGATTTTCACTCTTTTATCAAAGATGGAGTATGCAAAGACTAACTTAATGTCTGATGAATAAATGTTGTAATAATCAAAAATGCTTTGGAAGTATGAATAGTCTTGATAATTCAATGAATGACCATAGAAAATAATGCTATTATCAAACTTAAATGTAGTTAGTTTAAAACCTCTAGATTCATCTAAATCAAACATTTGTCTTGATGTTTTTGTAAAAGAGTATTTTAAATCACTTGGTTCTAAGTATGCTTTGGTTTTTACTATTTTCTCATCAATACCAAAAATGATCTTATCTGATATTTTACCATGTACATTAATAACATTATCAATAGAATATTGAATACCCGAACGTAATGACACCAATTGTGGTGTAGTGTAATTAAAACTAATAATTGCAGGAACTTCATTCACATCTTTTGAGATAAGTCTGTAGAATAATTGCTGTGCTTTGTTATTGTAAAATGGTATATCGTTAAGAGTAATGTTTAGGTAATCTTTGAATGATTCTTCAATAATTAAAAGTTGACCTTGAAGCCATGCGTTAAAACCAACTTGGCTAAATTGCAACTGTTTGTATTCTAGTAATATTGATGCAATTGTTAATACTAAAGAGGTGTCATCGTTACTTTTGCTTGAAACAAGTTCATTTTTTTGTGGTTTTAGTTTTGACAGTGTCACTTTGTCATTTACGATATAGTCTTGTATCATATTCTCGATAGAATACCAGTTATCATTAGTTAAACTTGTTCGTTCTAATATAAATACGATGTCCCAAAACGAGAATGTATCAAAAATTAGTTCTGAGTATTGTCTCATGAAATTTGTTAAACTTACCCTAATATTGTAATCAGTTAATAGATTTGTTGTTTCATTCAATCTAAGTTTTCTAATTTCATTTACCGCTGCTATAAAGCTCTGAAAAAGAATATTTTTATATCTATAATCAAAATAACTTTTATAGTCAGATCTCAAACCACATTGTAAATCAAATCCATTACCCAATACAACCAACATATTTTCCCCTCCCTATAATCACACCAAGATTATAGCATGAAAAAGAGCGAACTAATCGCTCTTTATTAATGACTTGATTTTTACTTTTCTAAACGAACAACTTCTCTTGCGATCATGACTTCTTCATTCGTTGGAATGACATAAGACTTAACCTTGGAGTTTGGTAATGTAATCATGTGTTCACCGCGTTTTTCGTTTTCAACTTCATCAAGTTCAACGCCTAGAACTTTACATGCTTTCAAGACATCACGTCTAACTTCAGGTGCGTTTTCACCAATACCTGCAGTGAACACGATTGCATCAAGTCCACCCATGTAAAGATAATAAGAACCAATATAGTCAACAATACGTTTAACTTGAACTTTATGAGCTAGAGTTGCGCGGTATTCGCCTCTATTCATACCATCGATAATATCTCTTGAGTCATTCGAAAAACCTGATAAACCAAGGTAACCTGACTTCTTATTTAATTCATCTAAAACTTCGCCATATGTTTTATCTTCTTTAGAAGATACAAGCATTAAGACTGCTGGGTCGATATTTCCTGAACGTGTTCCCATTGGAATACCTTCAAGTGGAGTTAACCCCATGGATGTATCAACAGATTTACCACCATCAACCGCACAAATGGATGCTCCATTACCTAAGTGACAAACGATAATCTTTGCTTTAGGGTTATGAAGTAATTCTGCAGCTCTTTGTGATACGTATTGGTGTGAAGTACCGTGGAAGCCGTATTTTCTAACACCATACTTTTGGTACCATTCATAAGGTGCTGCATAAAGGTATGCATCTTCTGTCATCGTCTGATGGAACGTGGTGTCAAATACTGCTACTTGAATGACATTAGGTAGTGCTTCCTTAAAGGCATGAATGCCAGTTAAGTTTGCTGGATTGTGAAGTGGAGCTAAATCACTTAGACTTGCAATCTTTTCAATCACTGAATCATCAATAATTGCAGATTCCTTAAATAATTCACCACCTTGAACTACACGATGACCAACACCTTTGATCTCATCAAGGGATGTGATAATCTTTCTTTCTAATAAACCATGGATAACCATGTCAACAGCAACTTTATGGTTTAAGATTTGATGATTTTCAGTAAACTTCTGACCATCATACTTAAAGATAATAGCTGCATTGTCATAACCGATACGTTCAACAATACCAGATACAACTGTTTTTTCTTCTGGCATTTCAAATACTTGGAATTTGAGTGATGAACTTCCCGCATTGACTGCTAAAATTTTCATATTTTATTTTTCTCCTTATTTTGATCTACAAGACCATCTTACATGAAATTTTTATTAATTTCAAGAGTATGAACAATTATTCACATTAATATAGGTAACTATAGATAGCAATAAACTGTAAAACGGTACCTATACCTGTAAAAATGTGCCAAACGAAGTGGAAATACTTGATTTTGGGGAATGCATAGAAGATTACGCCGATGCTATAACTAACCCCACCTGCAAATACTAACCAAAAAGCTTTTGCTTCATATGCAATGAGTTGTTGCGCAAATATTAGCGCACTCCAACCAATCGCAAGATAGATGAATACATGAAGTTTTGCAAACTTCTTAATCCAAATTGATTTAAAGACCACACCAACTAAGATGAAGATCCACTGGATGATAAAGAGGACTGGACCTAATCCTAAACCTGAAATACCAAAGAGTGGTTTTTGTAGTTCGGGAAGTAGTAATAGTGCAGGTGCAAACGTTCCACCAATCAAGATATAAATCGAGATATGATCAAACCGCTGAAAAACAGATTTAGCTGTTGGATGAAAGAGTGCATGATATATCGTTGACATCGTGTATAAATTTATGATCCCAAAACCGAATATTATCGCAGCTATAATTTCAATTGTTGAATCCGCTTTAATTAAAAGTAAGATGAGTGCGACAATCCCGAAGATTGCCATCACACCATGTGAGATGGCATTTGCAATCTCCTCACCTAATGTCTGTTTATGTGTTAGTTTCATTTGTCCTCCAAAAATTGATCAAGAAAATCTTTTCCTTTGTGTGTTTCTGGTTCTACTTCAATTAAACCCTCATAGTCAAATTGACGGAACACTTCATAACTGACGATAGCAACCGCATTCGATAGATTTAGACTTCTTACTTTATCTGTTGTTGGTATGCGGTAACAGTGATCTAAATGTTTAGCCAGTAAATGACGATCAACACCTGTTGATTCCTTACCAAAGATTAAGTATAGTGGTTGTTTTAATTCTTTATAGTTGATATCTGCGTAGTTCTTCTTCCCATAACGGGTAAGAAAGAGATACGTACCTTCATTTCTTGAACTGAAATCATCAAAGTTTTTATAGACGGTATAGTCTAAGTGTTCATAATAATCAAGTGCACTTCTTTTTAATCTTGCTTCATCGATTTTAAACCCAAGAGGTTCAATTAAATGAAGTTTAATCCCTAATGCAACACACGTACGCATAATGTTTCCCGTATTTTGTGGTATTTCTGGTTCATATAAAACAATGTGCATGTTCATAATCTCACCTGCAGTTCATATTTAATTCCCTTCTTCAAATAATGACCATAGAAGAGAATTACAAAGTTTGAAATCATCATCGCCCAAAAGATTCCTCTGTAATCATCTTTCGGTAAAATGAGCATTGCAAGAATTACAATTGGTATTCTGATACCCCAAAGTCTTAAAAGTGACATCTTAAGCGTGTAATTCGAATGACCTGATCCATTAAATAAACCAATATAATTTTGGAATAAAGCCATGAGTGGCTGCGTGAGCAGTAACCATAGTGTATACTCACCAGCAATCCGGTATGAGTCTGATGAATCAAGACCTAAAATCAGTTCAATAATCGGAAATCTTAATGGGATGACAACAGCAATTCCCAAAGTCATTAAGATAAACGATAAGTTTCTTGACACTTCATAGGATCTTTTCGCCCTTTCAGGTTGAGCATGACCAATATTAAGACCAATAAATGCGGCACTAATGGTAGAGATTGCAACAACCGGATTAAGAAGAAGTGAAGAGATTCTATTTCCAACGGAAAACCCTGCTGAAACACTATCACCATAACCTAAAATGATACTTTGGATAATGACAAACCCTAAAGCAGATACTGCTTGCCCAACAGATGCAGGAACTGCAAATCTGCTCATCTCTTTTAATGTGTCTCTATCAATTTTCATCTCTTTAATCGAGATACGAATATGGTGTTTCGATCTAAATAGATCATAGAATACAAAGGGCATGGGTGCAGCTTGTGCAATTAAGGTTGCATAGGCTGCACCTGCAACGCCTAAATTAAGTTCACTTACAAATAACCAAGTCAAGAATATATTGAGTATAATTCCACCAACATTTAAAATAACAGGGAAAAGTGTTTCACCGGTTGCTTGTCTAATCGACTGATAAACGACAAAGATGAACACAAAGATAAATTCATAACTACGGATCCTAAAGTACTCACCCGCAAAACCTAATGCTTCTCCCCGCGCCCCCATGAGATATGCAAATAGATTAAACCCTAAGACTTTATCACTTGTGAAAAAGAATATCCCCATCACAATTAATGCAAAGACAATTGCTAATGTGATGAGTTTACTCGCATAAGACGATGCTAAATCGCGTCTACCTGCTCCAACATACCGAC
>JAEWVV010000130.1 GCA_023458995.1 Bacillota bacterium | reverse complement strand
GTAATGGAGATAATGTTCCCTTAGTGTTTTACATGAGATTTAATGAAAGAAATAAAACGATTAATTACAGTGTGATTAATCCAGTTACAGATAAGTTATTCAATGGTAATCAGTTTACATCAAGTTTTGAAGATGTGAATAACCCAACGATTGGTGCGAAAGCGAAAACGTTTGGTGTGACATGGAGAAACTATGATGGATCAATCTTAGAGGTTGACCAAGAAGTTGTTGAAGGTTCAACACCTTATTACAACGGTCTTGTTCCTACAAAACCTGCAGATACACTTAATACGTATACATTTAGTGGTTGGAGTCCAGTGATTCATCCTGTTACAGGAGATCAAACCTATATTGCTCAGTTTGCTGAAGTACCCATTCCACAAGCTAAGTTTAGTGTGTTCTGGATGAATTATGATGGTTCACTTCTCGAAACAGATACTCAAGTTTCAGCAGGTACACTGCCTACCTTTGATGGTTCAACACCAGTTAAACCATCAGATGAAAAGAATACGTATACATTTGCTGGATGGAATCCAACAGTATCAGCAGTTACAAAAGATGTGATCTATACGGCACAATTTATCCCAACACCGATTACATCTGGTGCAGATAAGGAATCAGGATGTAACACAACATCGTTTGCAGTGATTGGAGTAATTGGTTTGTTGTCGGTTGCGATGATCCCTGTATTTATTAGAAAATCAGTTTATTAAACCGCAGTTTAAATACATTAATAGGGAGAAAAGTTTCGTGTAAACACACGAAAACGGAAAGGAGTTTCATGAAAAGAAGTATAACAAGAAAAATGCATATGAAGTTATTAAGTGCGATTGTCTTAGGCTTATCAGCAATTCTACTCATCTCACAAAACATCTATGCTGTTGAATCAGAAGCTTTTATTTATACAGGTGATTCACTCAATTATGTTTCTGGTGAATCAAAAACAAAAGTAGAAGCAGACATTTTAGAAGATATTGTGATTACAGATAGTGATTTCACATTGGCAAATATTGTATTTGTCTACTCTGAAAATGCACTCAATGGCGATGTCTTAAATCATGGTTCACATCAAGTGACTTTAAATGCAACTGTTTCTGAATCAGAAGCAAAACCAGTTGTCTTAGACCTTCATGTGATTAAAGACTTTGTAGACTTTTCAGGTGATGTTAAAAGCTTAACAGACCGTGCGTTTTCAACAGGGATCACGCCTGTTGATGGAGACCCTCAACCCAATACCATTGAAGCATGGATTAATTTACCATCAGCTCTAATTGGTACAGGTACCAAAGGTCAAGAACTTGGTTATATCGTAGGTTCTGGTGCAGGTGGTAGTGGTCCTAACGTATTTGCCATTGCTGTTTATGGTACAGGTGCATGGGGATTATTTTGGAATAATAAACTCTATCCAACCGTCAGTAGCCCAGCTGCGACCGGTGGTATCACTACAGTTCCTGAACTTGTGATTCCTTATGACACATGGACACACTTAGCAGCTGTTCGTGATAAAGAAAATAAAGTGATTCGTTTCTATATGAATGGTGAACTGATTTATACGACACCAGTAGATAACAATCTGGGAAATGACTTAATTTATTCAGCTGCACCATCATCAACTAAAACGATTGGTGTTGGTAAAGATGGACGTACTGCAAGAAATAGAAGATTAGGTGCAAGCCTTTCAACCGTTTCTTTATTTGGTAGCATTCGTACTGAAGCAGAAATTAAAGCAGATATGAAAGCATCACTTTCTGGTAATTGGAGTTTTGGTGAAGACAGATGGCTACACTATGACTTTAATGATCAAAAGATGAATTTCGTAACTACAATTGAAGAATTAGAAGTAACTGAAGGTCAAGCAGAAGAATCTGTAAGAAATCAAGTGTTATCTTCAGTTACAGTTAACGATATGTTAAATAGAGATTTAAATGCAGTGATTACAATCAGTGAACATTTAGTATCAAATAGTTTGATGGTTGTTGGTGAAGGTATTATTACTGTTACTGCAAGCGATGCGTTTGGTAACACTGAAAGTTTAGAAATAGATTTAAGTGTTATTGCTATTCCAGTTCCTACACTTACTTATACAGGATCTGATATTAACGATTTAGCGGGTAAAACAAAAGCACAGATTGAATTAGAAATTTTAGCTAAAACAACTATTTTGAATAGCACTTCTGAAGTTTCATTTGAATATTCAGTAGGTGCATTAACTAATGATTTGTTAAATCATGGTTCACATACAGTGACAATCAGTATTCCTGATGTTGAACCAGTAGTTATTAAGTTATATGGTATTAAAGATTTCGTTGATTTTTCAGGAGATGTATTAGGTACAACTAACCGTGCATTCTCAACAGATGTAACTCCTACTGTAGATGACCCACAACCTAATACCATTGAAGCATGGATTTATCTACCAGCAGCACCTGTTGGAGCTGGTGCTAAGAGTTCAGAATTAGGTTATGTCATTGGTACTGGCTCTGGTGGTAGTGGTCCTAACATTTTCTCAATTGCAGTTTATGGTACAGGTGCATGGGGATTATTCTGGAATAACAAAATCTATCCAACCATCAGCAGTCCTTCTGCAGGTACAAATCCATCTACATCCATCGTTCCTGAACTTTATGTTCCCTACGATATGTGGACACATATCGCAGCAGTAAGAGATAAAGAAGCATCCGTTATCCGTTTTTACATGAATGGTGAACTGATATACACAACAGCTGTCGATAGTAATATTGCAAGAGACCTAGACTATTCATCATCAAAAACCATTGGTATTGGTAAAGATGGTCGTACACAAAATAGTAGAAGATTTAGTGGTAGTATTTCAACAGTTTCAGTCTTCTCTACTGTTTTATCACAAGAAGATATTCAAAATCATATGGGACTCTCCTTAAGTGGTAGTTGGAATGATGTAGAAAATAGATGGATGTATTATGATTTCAATAATCAAGCAATGTCATTCTCATTCCCTGGAGCAATTGAGGTCATCTCAGGTGTATCTGCAACAACAGTTCAAGAAAATGCAGCAAGCCTAGCTACTGTCTTGGATTCACTCGGTAGACCAGTTAGTGGTGTGACTGTAGCAATCGATCCAGCACTCGTGAGTGAAAATCTCATGGTTGAAGGTTCTGGTGAAGTTACATTTAGCGCAACTGACCTATTCGGTAATACCGAAGTATGGACAGTTCAAATTGAAGTTACAACACCTGTTCCATTACTCATTTATAATGGTTCACATACATTAGCTTATGTCAGTGGATTTACAAAAACAGATTTAGAAGCATTTATTCTTTCTAAAACAGAAGTTGTGAATTACTCTGGTGAAGTTGAATTTACGTATTCAAATGGTGCATTCACAAATGACTTACTTAACGTTGGTGGATTTACCATGACATTAAGTATTCCTGAAGTAGATGAAATCACGATTGATCTTTATGGTCTTGATCAATATGTTTCATTTATTGGTGATAGAGACACAAGCACAAGTAATGCTTATTCAACAGGTATTGTTCCCAAAGAACAACCCAATACCATTGAAGCATGGATTTATGTACCATCTGGTTTAGCTGATAATCTAATCGGTTATGTCACAGGTAATGGTGCAGGTGGTAGTGGTTCTGAAACTGTAGCATTTGTTGTCTATGGTAGTGGTGCATTCTCATACTTCTGGAAAGGTGCATTATATCCTGCAATCAGTTCAGTATCAAGTGGTGCGATTCCATCAGTTCCTGAATTAACCGTTCCTAAAGATACATGGACTCACATTGCAGTGACAAGAGATAAAGATGAAAAAGTATTTAGATATTACATCAATGCTGAACTTATTTATACGACACCATCTGTTGGAGATATCGGATTAGACCAAAACGCTGAAAATACATCAGGTGGTAAAGAATATGGTATCGGTAAAGATGGTCGTACAAGTCTTGATAGACGCTTACCTGGTATGCTTTCAACGGTTGCAATCTATAACGTAAAACGTTCACAAGAAGAAATTAAAGCAGGTATGCTTGCTGCAATTACACAAGAAAATATGACTTCAAGTAACGATACTTTAATTTACTTTGCGAATGTTCATGACGTACTTAATGATACAGTAGCACCAACGATTAGTTTTGGAGTGGATGCGAAGTTTACAGCAATGGTTGGTGAATATAATGATCAGTTCCTTGCATTTATTGAAGAACATATTTCGATTGTAGATAATAACTCATTCTCACCAGCAACATACACCATTAACTACAATGGCGCAATCAACATCTTCCAACAATTTGTTACATCTGGTGTTTATGATGTTGTGATTACAGCAAAAGACATTAGCAATAATCAAGCGACATTTACAATTGAAGTTACTGTTGAATCAGATATCGATCCAAACGAATTAACTGATTTAGAGATCACAAATGCTGATCAACAATTATCTGTAGGCTCTACATTACAATTAAATGCAGTTAAAACACCAGTTACATCAACTGAAACAATTGTTTGGACAAGTTCCAATCCAGCAGTTGCAGTTGTATCACAATCAGGTTTAGTGACTGCAGTTTCTAATGGTGTTGCGATTATTACAGTTAAGAATGCTGATGCATCGATTACAGATACAGTAGCTATTACAGTAACTACACCCGTTGTTACATTGATCTCAATTACGATTACTGAAGATGATCAAGATTTAGAAGTCTATAAGAACTTACAGTTAACAGCAGTTAAGAATCCAACAAATGCAGCTGCAGAAGTTGTTTGGGAAAGTTCAAATCCTGAAGTAGCCATCGTTTCTGCATCAGGTTTAGTCACTGGTGTTGCAAATGGTACAGTTACAATCACTGCTAAGAATGTAGATGGTACGAT
>JAEWVV010000129.1 GCA_023458995.1 Bacillota bacterium | reverse complement strand
CTTCTCGCTGATTATTTTCAATATACTAAAAAGCTTGAAAACATCGTTGTCGTTTCACCAGACCATGGTGGTGTGACACGTGCAAGAATATTTGCGCGTTCATTTAATGCGCCTCTTGCGATTATTGATAAACGTAGACCAGAACCGAACAAAGCTGAAGTACAAAACATCATCGGTGATGTCAATGGTAAAATCGCAATTATGGTTGACGATATTATCGATACTGCAGGTACTCTCATTGCTGGTGCATCAGCGTTAATTGCTGCTGGTGCGACAAAAGTTTACGCAGCTGCTACACATGCTGTATTGTCTGGTCCTGCAATCGAACGTATTGATGATTCACCAATCACTGAAGTTGTTGTAACTGATACAATTGCTTTAGACCCTAATAAAAAATCGCCAAAAATCACACAATTATCCATAGGACCACTTCTCGGTCAATCCATACTGCACATTGTCAAAGACGAACCAATTAGCCAAATCTTTGATAAAATCCAACATAAAGAGAATCAACAATGAAGCTTGTTGTAGGTCTTGGTAATCCGGGACTTAAATATCAAAAAACAAGACACAACGTTGGATTTATGGTAATTGATGAAATCTTAAAAGAAGCAGGTGCACAAGCCCGCTTTGATGCAAAGTTTAACGCAGAAGTAGCAATCTTAAATGTAAATGGAAAAAAAGTATGCTTGGCGAAACCATCGACATTTATGAATCTTTCTGGTGAGGCAATCACCAAATTGATGAGCTATTATGATATTGATATTGACAATTTACTCGTCATCGTTGATGATGTGAATTTAGAAACAGGAAAACTAAGACTTCGGGAAACTGGTGGTCATGGTGGACATAATGGGTTAAGAAATATCATTGGACTTCTCCACACGGAAACATTCAAACGTATCCGTATCGGTGTTGATAATAATCCAAATATTCCCTTAGACCAATACGTTTTAGGTCAACTGACACAAGATCAACTGATTACGCTAAGTAAATCAATCGTTTTATCAAAAGAAATTGTAGAACAATTTATTGAGGGTACATCTTATAAAGATATTATGACGAAGTATAATACCCAGTTATAATTGGAGTAAACACCATGATTGAGTGGCTTAAACAAAGTGAACATATTCAAAAATGGATTAAGAAAACGTCGAAATCGACGTTTTTTAAGTTTTCTAATGACGCGTTTAATGCTTATTTAGCAGCGATTGATTTTCAAATCAATCAAGAAACGGTCATCGTTGCTCTTCCCAATCTTTACGAAGCACAAAAGTATTATGATACGATTTCACAAATTATCGATGCTGAAGATGTTTTGTTTTATCCTGCTGACCAAACATTAACATCCATCATGGCGTTAGGAAGCCCAGAATTCAAAAGTGAACGCCTATATACATTAAAACAATTAATGACGGATAAACCTTTCTTGGTTGTGACAACCATGCAAGGCTTATCGCTACGCCAGTTAACACCTAAAGACTATGTAAATGGCGTTAAAAAACTGACTAAAGATCAATCTTATGATGTTGAAAAACTTGTTCAGTATTTAGTTTATAGTGGATATCAACGTAGTTTTACTGTTGAAAAACCAGGTGAGTTCAGCTTAAGAGGACACATTTTAGATGTGTTCACATTAAACCACGATCAACCTTATCGTATTGATTTTTTTGATGATGTGATCGATCAAATTAAAGTGTTTGATGTTGAAACACAAAGGTCATTTGCAGAAGTAGAACAAATCGAAATTGCACCAATTCATGAACTTTTCTATACGGATCAAATGAAAAACGATGCTCTTAAAAAAATTAGAGCTTTCTTTGAACCGATGGATTTATCAGATCGTGAAACGGATAAACTCAATCAAGATCTTGAGTGGATTGAAGAACGTATTAAACTTGATGGACTATCGATGTATATTCCTTTCTTTAATGACGAGGAAACGACGCTTTTAGATTTTGCTAAACATGCAAAACTAATATTTATCGATGTTCACAAAATGAGAATTAACGAAGAACACACATTAAGCGATTTAATGACATATGCAGTCACAATGAATGGCGATCACTTTTTAAAAGTTCCTTT
Organism: Bacillota bacterium; assembly: GCA_023458995.1. Lineage (GTDB taxonomy): Bacteria > Bacillota_I > Bacilli_A > Acholeplasmatales > Acholeplasmataceae > Peloplasma. The sequence continues at coordinate 9,553 of JAEWVV010000129.1, read as the reverse complement.
TCGAGTAACACTTGATAAACATTTAGCAAAAGAACACATCGAAATTGATAACTTTGGACTAAATAGTCCGAAGGATGCAATCGATTTAGGTGTTTCAACAATGAATACATATCAAGGAAATCTTGAACTCTTTAACCTTGATATTAAAGATATGCCATCCTATCGTATTTTTGTTTGTATCGCACAAAAAGCATATCGTGAAGAACTGATTGAGTATTTACATAAGAAACATATATCATTTGATCACGAATTAACAAGTAGTCCAGGTATCCATATCTTAGATATCGCAAGTTATGGTTCATTCCAAATGAAACATGAAGCGGTGTGGGTCTTAGATGAGTCACAACTCTTTACCTACCGTATTAGACCTGCAATTCGTTATCGAAGTGTCCTTAATCAAGCAACCAAAATCAGAAGAATCGAAGATTTAACTCCAGGTGATTTTGTTGTTCATTATGATTATGGTATTGGTCAATATATGGGCTTAAAAACGATGGAACTCTCAGGAGACAAGCGAGACTACTTACATATTATCTACTTAAATGATGAAGCACTTTACGTACCTATGGATCAGATTGATATGGTCTTAAAGTATTCCAGTCATGATGGTATGCATCCCAAGTTATCTAAACTTGGTGGAAAACAATGGTCTAAGACAAAAGCACAAGTCAGAATGCGTATTAAAGACTTATCGGATCGACTCATTGCACTTTATGCACAAAGACAACAAAGTATTGGTTATAAGTTTAATACAGATAATGAGATGCAAAAGGCATTTGAACGTGATTTTGCATATGAGACAACCAAAGACCAAGAACGAGCAATTATTGATACAAAACATGATATGGAAATTGAAAGACCGATGGACCGCTTAATTTGTGGTGACGTTGGTTTTGGTAAAACCGAAGTTGCACTACGTGCAGCCTTTAAGGCAGTTTTAAATCAAAAACAAGTTCTATATCTCGTTCCAACAACCGTATTAGCTCGACAACACTACTATACATTTAAAGAACGATTTGAAAAATATGGTGCTAACGTTGCCTTAATGTCTCGTTTTGTGACACCTAAAAAACAAAAAGAAACAATTGAAAATTTAAAAAGAGGATTTGTGGATGTAGTTATTGGAACACACCGGCTCTTATCAGATGATATTAAATATAAAGATTTAGGTCTTCTCATTATCGATGAAGAACAACGCTTTGGTGTTGAACATAAAGAACGTATTCGCGAGATTAAAGTGAATGTTGATACATTAACGCTTTCTGCAACACCCATACCTAGAACATTACAAATGTCAATGATGGGTTTAAAAGACTTATCAATGATTGAAACACCACCAAGAAATCGGTACCCAGTACAGACTTATGTCGTTGAAAGACAAGAAGCACTTGTTAAAGAAGCTATCGTTAGAGAAATCGCACGCGGTGGACAAATCTTTTATTTATTCAACAAAGTACAAGGTATTGAAGGTATGGTTTATAAACTTCAAAAATTAGTTCCTGATGCACGTATCACATTTGCTCATGGCAAAATGAATCGTGACCAACTTGAAAATGTACTTTCAGATTTTATCGATCATGAGTTTGATGTTTTAGTATCCACTACGATTATTGAAACAGGTGTTGATATTCCAAATACAAACACGTTAATCATTCACGATGCAGATCAATTAGGACTATCACAACTCTATCAGATTAGGGGTCGTGTTGGAAGAAGTGATCGTATTGCATATGCGTATCTTCTATATGATCAATTTAAAAATATCAATGATGAAGCTAAAAAGAGACTTTCAGCAATCCAAGATTTTACAGCTCTTGGCAGTGGCTTTAAGATTGCAATGCGTGACTTATCCATTCGTGGTGCAGGCGATATATTAGGCTCAGAACAATCTGGATTTATTGATTCAGTTGGTATTGAACTTTATATGAAACTGCTTGAAGAAGCCATCACCGGTATATCTTTAGATCGTCCAAAGGAAACTCAAATTGATGAGGTCTATGCACCAAGACACGTTGATCCAAACTATGTATCCCAAGATTCAGTGCGTATTGAAATTCATAAACGAATTGCAGAATTAAATCGTATAAAAGATATTGATGATTTAAAAGCAGAATTAACCGATCGTTTCGGTGAACTTGATGCAGATCTTCTTCTTTATATGTATGAAAAATTATTTAAAAAGATGTCTTCAAAGATAGGCGGTCACAAGACAATTGTTGAGACAAATCAAGTAACGCTCGTTCTTTCGATGGAAGCATCTCAAAAAATAGATGGTAAAAAACTGTTCGAAAAGGCTAACGCTTTTGTTGCTCAAGTACGTCTTGGCTACTTGAAAGGACATGTGCACATCACGCTTGTAACAAAGCATGAAACAAATCATTGGCTCTACTTGTTTGACCTATTTTTAGACGATTTCATATATAATTAAACTAGAGGTGATCGATGTGGCAGTAGATATTTTAAAAATATCAAAGGATGCACGTGAAGCGGCAGAAATATATCCTGACGTAATCAATGCATCGATTGGTATGTTTTACGATGAGGATAAAGCTATCGGTGGAATGCCAATCGTTTTAAAAGCGATCAAGGATTTAACCGATGAAGAAATCCTTCCCTATCCTGCGGTTGATGGAGGAGCTTTATTCAAGAAAAATCTTTTGACTTGGGTTTTTGGGAAATATGAAAAAGAGCTCAAAGAAAAATTTTTTATGAATGCATGTGCTACGCCCGGTGGCAGCGGGGCGATAGCAGCAACCTTCTCGGTTTTTACTAAACCAGGAGAATCCATTTTTGTACCAGATATTCGTTGGCAGTACGAAAGATTTGCTGATAGAGCACATCTTAATTGCTTTGAACATTTACAGTTTGATGGTGATGCGTTTAACCTTACATCATTTAAACAAAGATTAGATGAACTATGTAAAATTCAGCATCGTGTGATTGTGATCGTCAATGATCCATGTCATAACCCAACCGGTTTCACGTTAAGTCAAGATGAGTTTTCACGTATTCTTGATATTCTTAACGAAAAGAAAGATAATGATATTATTTTCCTTTATGACCTAGCTTATTTAGAGTTTTCACATGAAGAAGATAATCGTAAAAAGCTTTCAGTGCTTACAAAACTAGAATCAAATGTAACAACAGTAATTGCTTTTTCTGGTTCTAAAACATTTGGCGTTTATGGTTTAAGATTAGGTGCAGCAATCTATATGTCAAAAGATGAAAAGAGATTAACTGATATTCATAAAGCTTATGTCAATGAAGCGAGAGGTTCATGGTCAGCTACACCAACAGCATCTATTGAACTATTTAACAAGTTTTCAATTCCAGAAAACAAGAAAGATTTCAAAATATCTCTTGATAAAATCAATGAAATCGTCCAAAAGAGAAGCCAGTTATTCATTAATCAGGCTAAGGCGATTGGATTAAAGACACATCCATTTAGAAGTGGATTCTACGCCGTTGTCTTAACAAAAGATCCAGATGTTGATTATTTAACATTGGCTAAACACCATATTTATGCAGTTCCAATGAATGGTGGAGTTCGTTTTGCACTTTGCAGTATATCACTTAAAGAAATTGATGGATTACCACAAAAGATTAAAACCATCCTCAATCTTTAATTGTTGGATATTAAAATGATAGCGCTTTAGTTTTTGTATATTATGTTATAATAAAAGTATCTTTAACGAGGTACTTTTTTATTGTAAAGGGAGAAAAGACATGGAAAAAATAGTATCATTGTGCGAAAAAATGGGCGTTGCATCTGAAGAGTGTATACCCTATGGTTTTGATAAGGCCAAAATTGATTTAAAAGTAATGGAGCATCTCAAAGATAAGAAGGATGGCAAACTTATCCTTGTAACAGCCATTACGCCAACACCAGCAGGTGAAGGCAAGACGACCGTTTCAATTGGATTATCACAAGGTTTAAAATACATTGGTAAGCATCCAGTTTTAGCACTACGTGAACCAAGCTTAGGTCCAGTTTTTGGTCTTAAGGGTGGTGCGACTGGTGGGGGAAAATCAATTGTTGTTCCATCGGATGATATCAACCTACATTTTACAGGTGACTTACATGCGATTACTGCAGCGAATAACTTGCTTGCAGCTTTAATCGATAATCACATGTTCCAAGGTAATGAACTTGATATTGAAACAGTGACATGGAAACGTTGTATGGATATGAATGATCGTAATTTGCGTGAAATTGATACACCACAACGAAAAGATGGATTTGTGATTACTGCAGCAAGTGAAATCATGGCTATCCTTGCACTTTCAACAGATCTTATGGATTTAAAGAGACGAATCAATAATATTTTAATTGGTTATAATAAAGATAATAATCCCATCTTTGTCAAAGATTTAGGTGGAGCTGATGCACTTGTTTGGTTATTAAAAGACGCAATGAATCCAAATCTTGTACAAACCATTGATGGTGTACCGACATTTGTTCATGCGGGTCCATTTGCGAATATCGCACACGGATGTAATTCGATTGTTGCGACAAGATTAGCGTTAAAACTTGGCGATTATGCTGTAACAGAAGCTGGCTTTGGTGCTGATTTAGGTATGGAAAAATTCTTAGACATCAAGATGCCTGTACTTGGCAAACAAGTTGATGCCATTGTTATAGTAACTACATTACGCGCCTTAAAATCGCATGGTGGTGCAGAAAACTATTCTGAGGCAAATCTGGAAGCAATGAAAAAGGGATTACCTTTACTCGGTAAACATTTAGACAATATCAAACGTATTGGACTACCTTGTGTTATTGCAGTCAATCACTACTATAATGACAATCAAGAAGAAGTTGACTACATGATGGATTGGGCAAGAAAACAAAACTATGAAATTGCGCTTTGTGATGGATTTGCTAAGGGTGGCGAAGGTATGGTTGATCTTGCAAATATCGTCGTTAAGATTGCAGATAAACCTTCTAAGATTAATCCAATCTATGATATGAAAGATTTACCAAAAATTAAAATTGAAAAAATAGCAAAAGATATCTATGGTGCTAAAGAAGTAGTATTCTCTAAAAAAGCACTTGGACAATTAGATACTTACGAAAAATTAGGTTGGAACCTACCTGTATGTATGGCTAAAACACCACTATCAATAACGGGTGATCCAACTGTTCATGGTCTACCAGAACCATTCACATTACAAATTTCAGAAATACGTCCATCACTCGGTGCTGGCTTCTTAGTGGCACTGACAAAAGGTATCATGGTTATGCCAGGACTTAACAAGAGTCCAAGAGCTCTTAATATAGAAATTGACGCATCAGGACAAATTCGAGATAAGGAGTGATAGTATGATCATTCTCGATGGATTTAACGTTGCTAATGAACGTAACAAACTCATGAACAGCAAAATAGAACAATACGTTCAAAAAGGAATGAGAAGACCTCATTTAGCCATTATTTTAATTGGTGAAAATCCAGCTTCTTTATCCTATGTCAAAGGTAAGGGAAAAGCATGTGAAGTTGCAGGTATTAAGCACACACTCCATCATTTACCTGAAGAAGTGACATATACTGAAGTTTATGATTTAATCGAAGCGCTCAACGAAGATCCAACCATAGACGGTATGATCTTACAACTTCCAATACCTAAACATCTTGATGAAAATAAACTGATTGATGCCATATCAATCCATAAAGATGCTGATGGGTTTCATGTGGTTAATCAAGGATATCTCTATCAGAAAAAACCAACCACTGAACCAGCTACACCGAAAGGAATTATGACACTTCTTGCACATTACAATATTCCAATCTCAGGACTTAATGCGGTGATTGTTGGAAGATCAAATATTGTAGGTTTCCCAGTAGCTCGTTTACTCATGGACCAAGGAGCAACCATCACGGTTTGCCATAGACAGACAAAAGATTTAAGTTTCCATACAAAAAATGCTGATTTACTCGTTGTAGCATCTGGTAAACCACACCTTATTACAAAAGAAATGGTAAAACCTGGAGCAATCGTCATCGATGTGGGTGTCAATCGTGTTGATGGAAAACTTGTCGGCGATGTTGATTTTGATCAAGTTAAAGACATTGCAAGCTATATTACACCTGTACCAAAAGGTGTAGGACCTATGACGATTAACGCTCTTCTTGAAAACACATTTGAACTCTATTTAAAGCATATCTAACGATTCATCAAATTTTTCTTTACTTCAAGGATGTTCATTGTTATAATGATGATGTATTTAATTATCGTATAAGTTATCTTCAAATTGGTGATAACGTTTCTACCGCAATGCCATAAAAATTGCGACTACGATCATTAAGCATTTTAGGGGTTGTTTAATTGTTCGTAGCCTAAAAAGGTACTTAAATACACTTGGGGACGTACAGGGGATAGGTAACATCCGTGTAACCTAGTTTTGTCTCTAAGCAGAACACCCGCTTTTATGGGTGTTTTTTTTGAGCGAAAAAATGATAGAATAATTATAGGTATATTAATAAAGGAGCCTGATTTTATGAATATTTGGCACGACATTGATCCAAATCGAATTCAACCGGACCAGTTTATTGCAGTCATTGAAATATCAAAAGGCAGCAAAAAGAAGTATGAACTCGATAAAGAAACAGGCATGATTATTCTTGATCGTATATTGTTTACTTCGACTCACTACCCTGCAAATTATGGATTTATTCCAAGGACTTATGCTGGCGATAATGACCCACTTGACGTTCTTGTGTTATGTCAGGAAGATATTGAACCACTCAGTTTGGTTAAGTGCTATCCAATCGGTGTTATGAAAATGATTGATTCCGATGAAATTGACGAAAAAATTATTGCAATCCCTTTAGGTGATCCATCGCTTACTCAGTATAAAGATATTAGTGAACTACCCGCTCACTTATTAACTGAAATGGGACATTTCTTCGAAGTGTATAAATCACTTGAAGGTAAAAAGACGTATATTCTCGATATTGAAGGTAGAGATGCTGCAAAAAAAATTATTGCACAAAGCATCAGCACATATAATGAAAAATTTAGTAAGTAAAGGATGTTAGAACATGGGAAGAGCATTTGAAGTACGAAAGGTAGCAATGGCTAAGACAGCTGCCACAAAGAGTAAACTCTATGCAAAGTTTGGCCGAGAAATTTATTTGGCTGCAAAATCTGGAACACCAGATCCAGACACAAATCAGACATTAAAACGCATGATTGAAAAAGCGAAGAGAGAACAAGTTCCTGCCGATGTCATCAAGCGTAATATTGATAAAGCTAAAGGTGGAGGGGAAGATAATTTATCATCCATTCGCTATGAAGGTTTTGGTCCTGGTAATTCAATGCTTATCGTTGAATGCTTGACGGATAATGTGAACCGTACCATCTCTGAAGTGAGAAATTGTTTCACTAAGACAGGCGGTAAATTAGGTATTTCAGGTTCTGTTGTTCACCAGTTTAATCATCAAGCAGTTTTCTCAATGAAGGGAATTACTGAAGATGAAGTTTTAGAAATTTTAGTGGGTAATGATCTTGATGTCACCGATATCGAAGCCGATGAAGAAGGTGTAACAATTTATAGTGATGCGACAAACTTTTCTGCGATTCGCATCGCATTTAATGAAGCAAGACCAGAACTTGAATATGACACTGAACAAATCATGTGGCTACCAATTATGGATGCAACACTCGACAGTGAGGACTTAGAAAAGTTTGAACGTTTGACAAATATGCTTGATGAACTTGATGATGTACAAGACGTTTATCATAACGTTGCATTATAAATAGTAATTCTAAATACGATTTTGATATAGTAAAAAATCATAGAAATGTTTAGTAAAGACAGGTTTCCATTCTCTGAAAACTGTCTTTTCATTTGTTTCTTATTATGTTATAATAACTTGAGGAATATTCGAGGAGGACAGAATGGACTTATATCATGTAGATCCAGTCATCGATGAAATTATCTTGAAGGAAAAAAAACGTCAAGAGCAACACATCGAGCTGATTGCTTCTGAAAACTTTGTTTCACAAGCTGTATTGGATGCACAAGGTTCTATTCTAACCAACAAATACGCAGAAGGCTATCCAAAGAAAAGGTATTATGGTGGATGTGAATTTGTTGATGAGATTGAGTCATTGGCAATTGAAAGATTGAAGACATTGTTTAAAGCGAATTATGCAAATGTTCAACCCCATTCAGGATCGCAGGCAAACATGGCTGTTTATATGGCTTTGATGAATCCAGGAGATCGTATTTTGGGAATGTCGCTTGCTGAAGGTGGACATTTGACACATGGTTTCAGTTTGAATTTTTCTGGGAAACTTTATCAATCTTTTTTCTACGGTGTTGATGAAAAAACAGAAACCATTGATTATGATCGTGTTTTAGAAATAGCGAGAGAAGTTAAACCCAAACTGATTGTTGCTGGGGCTAGCGCTTATTCTAGAATCATTGACTTTAAACGTTTTAGAGAAATTGCAGACGAGGTTGGAGCTTATCTCCACGTTGATATGGCACATATCGCAGGACTTGTTGCTGCAGGACTTCACCCATCACCTATGCCTTATGCGCATGTTGTGACATCAACAACACATAAAACATTGCGTGGACCAAGGGGCGGTATTGTTTTGACAAATGATGAAGAGATTGCAAAGAAAATCGATAAAACTGTATTTCCAGGTATACAAGGTGGACCGTTGATGCACGTGATTGCAGCAAAAGCGGTCGCATTTAAAGAAGCACTATCTGAATCATTTATTGATTATCAAAAACAAGTGATATTAAATGCGAAAACATTGGCAAACGAGCTGATCAAACTAGGATATCGCGTTGTTAGTGGTGGAACAGATAATCACTTAATGCTTGTTGATGTTAAGAGCAAACATCAAATGACAGGTTTAGAAGCTGAAAAACTGTTACATAAAGTATCGATTACATGTAACAAAAACGGTGTACCTTTTGATAAAGAAAAACCTGCATATGCATCAGGTATTCGTTTAGGAACACCTGCAGTAACAACAAGAGGATTTAAAGATAGTGAAATGATCCTTATCGCACATTGGATTGATCGCGCTTTATCAAATCGCAATCTGCCCGAAGTGCTCGATGAGATTAATAAAGAAGTTATGGAATTAACTCAAAAATTTCCATTATACAAGAAGGGAGTATAACGAAAGATGATTGCTAAAACGAAATATATTCCAGATGGCAAGAAAAAGCTTAAAGAATTACCCATCATGCATTATCTTGATGCAGATTATGTGTATTATCCTGTGACAAGCGCACGTTGTCCAGAAGGAGAAACATGTGTACGTGGTGGTCAATTTGTTAAAGTTGGTGAAGTGGTCGGTACAAGAAAAGGTGCGTTCTTTGAACAACCCATGCATGCTACCGTCAGTGGTGAAGTAGTTGGATATGAAAAACATATCGATAACAGTGGAAAAGTTGTTGACTGTTTAATCGTTAAAAACGATAAAAAATATGAACTACATCCATCCATTGTTGAAAGAACTGAAGAGGAAATTGCAGCATTAAAAAAAGAAGAGTACATTGAAATTATTAAAGAGGCAGGTCTTG
>JAEWVV010000128.1 GCA_023458995.1 Bacillota bacterium | reverse complement strand
TAGACATGTAGTATATAATGAAGGGGTGGTTATATTTGAAATCAAGTCGTGAATTACGTCATCAAGCTTGGGAACAACTTAGAAAGAGTTATTGGATGGTATTTTTAGTTACATTGATTGTCTCTCTTGTTCCCACAGCAACATCAGTAGCAATTATTGGGTTACTTTTAGTTGGACCATTTGCTGTTGGTCAAGCAATTTATTTAATTGATATGATTGAAACAGGTTCTGATGGTAAAAAGCTAGAACTCGTTATTGATGGATTTAAACGGAGTTTTGTGAATTCATTCATCGCGATCTTACTCACACGTATCTTTACTATGTTATGGTCCTTACTCTTTATCATTCCAGGTATTATTAAAGCATATGCTTATTCCATGACACCATATATCATCGCAGATAATCCAGAAATTGATGCGATGAAAGCTATTGAAATGTCCCAAGAAATGATGAAGGGTCATAAAATGGAGTTGTTCTTTCTTCACTTAAGTTTCATTGGTTGGTATATCTTGACGATCTTTACATTTGGTATTGGTATGTTCTTCTTAATGCCTTATGTACAAACTTCAGTTGCAAACTTCTATGTTGAACTTAGAGGTAAAAAGACTGTTACAGCAATCTTAGATTAACAAAAAAGGCCTTTTGGCCTTTTTATTTACCACAAGTGATGTACAAGTGGTTTGATATATTCATCATAAATGCGTTCAACTTCATCCATTTGATGTTTCGTAAGCGGTGGTAATTCTGCCGCTTTTACATTTTCTATGATCTGACCTGGTTTACTTGCTCCTGGAATCACTGTTGATACACCATCAAACATTAAGATATAGCGAAGTGCGTATAGAGGTAAATCACTAGGAAATACTTTTTTAAGTTCATCAACTGCTTTTAAACCTATATCATAAGGAACACCTGAGAATGTTTCACCTTTATCAAATGATTCACCTTGTCTATTGAATGTTCTATGATCATTTTTACCAAACGTTGTTTTATCTGTAAATTTACCTGTTAAAAGACCACTAGCTAGAGGTACTCTAACGATAATACCAACGTTTTTCTTTTTGGCAAGTTCAAAAAGTTCAGTTGCTGGACGAAGTCTAAACATATTGAAAATCACTTCAATAGCCTCAACACCGGGATAATCCATGGCTTTAATGCCTTCTTCGATCTTTTCAATGGAAACACCATAATGTTTGATTCTACCCAATGCTTTAAATTCATCCATATAACCAAAAATTTCTTTTTGATGATAGAGATCAGTTGGTGGGCAGTGTAGTAAAACCATGTCAAGCGCATCAACTTGTAAGTTGTTCAAAGAATCATCGATAAACTTACGAAGTGTTTCTTTTGTGTATAACTCTGAACTTTGTTTAGGTAGTCTTCTCCCAATCTTTGTAATAACAAAAGATTTGTTTTCTTTATCTTTATTAAATCGTCCAATTGTTTTTTCACTTAAACCTCCTTGATAAACATCTGCTGTATCAAAGGCATTAATACCTAAACTAGTTGCAACTTCAAGTGTTTCAAATGCAATCTTTTCATCAAATGGGTCTCCCCATCTAGATCCTAATTGCCAAGTACCCAATGAAATTTCAGAAATCATAAATCCGGTTTTACCAAAAGGTCTTTTGTTCATACTTTTCTCCTTATAACAATCATTTAATCAAGTACATTGGGATCACCCAATGCAAATATTAAATCAGCAAAGTTACTACTATAAAAATCAACAAAAGGATTACGATTTCCTTGAAGTTCATAAATCGTTTCATTACGTGAGGTTTCATAGTAACTCACTGGATCTTCTTCATTCCATCTGAGTAATACATCTAAATAACCATAATAAATAGTGCCTTCATTTGCTAGTGGACTTCCTTTTTCAACAAGTGTCAAATGGGGATACATCAGAGTCATGTAAAAGAGGATACGTGCTATATCACCACGGTACTCATCTCCTGGATAGAAAATACTATTCTTCAAATAAGATGATGCGGATTTTCCATTTTCCTCACCATAAAAATGATCATTATGTGTACCATTTGGACCTGCTAAAGCATTCCAAAGGTTGTGAAGATCCGTAAAGTGACCTCGATCGGTATTACCAGGTCTATAGTCAAAAGTTCCACTCAAAAGATTAAAACCAACATATTCACTTAGTCTACGACTACCATTAGTTGGCATAATTCTCATATCGTTACAAGCCCATACGTGTTCTCTATTAAGCGATAAACTAAAAGTTGGTGTCGTAATTTTTCCACCATCCCCCCAACCTTCTTCTCCATATGAAGGAACTTTACGATACGTATTACTTGAAGGGACATCATAGAGGACTACCTGTGAATCATTATCATACTTCACATACACATATCTTGCATCACCATAGGAAACATATGAAATTGTGTTTCTTAATTGTAACGCTAAATCAGTGATCACATTAGAACTTGAATTCAGTTGATCATAATAATCGTTATACCCCATAAAAACAAAATCATCGATATGATCGATTACTTTCTCTGTGTTCTTACCTATAATAGTCACAATGAAATCACGGTGCATATATATCCCCTTTAAGGAGAGCGTCAATGTTAGTTTGACTTCAGTGGTTTCATCTGGACGATTGACTCTACCTTGATAATCAACAATCATAGGTTGATCACTCATCCATACAAAAATCACTTTCTTATTCAAAGTTGAACTTTCAGGTAGACTAAGATCTGTGGTCACAGAATTCAAAGAGTCATTACCACTAAATGTGATTTCAACTGAATCGATAACTGTTTGAAGTGAAACTTCTTTTTTACATGATGCTAATCCAAAGATTGTTAGGACTAGAACCATTAGAATAAATAACTTTTTCATGAAATACCTCTATTTTCACTTTTAAAGTGTACATCTATTTTATGATACTTTGTTATAAATAACAACCCAAAAGAGATATTGTTAGAAAAAGAATAATTTATTACTTTTATAGATCATAATTTAGACAAAAATATATCGACGTTTAATCGCTACATAGAGACATTAAACAAAAAACAGGCCTCAGCCTGTTTTACGTTTGAATTAGATGAATTCAATGATTGCCATAGGTGCAGCATCGCCGCGTCTTGGCACTGTTTTGATAATGCGTGTATAGCCACCTTTGCGATCTTGGTAGCGAGGTCCGAGTTCAGAGAACAACTTTTGAAGAGCATTTTGGCCTTCCTTAACGTCCTCAAAACGAACGGTTTCAGCAGCTTGTCTACGTGATGCAAGCGTACCTTCCTTCGCTAAAGTGATCATCTTGTCGGCAAGCTTCTTCAATTCCTTAGCCTTCGCTTCAGTCGTCACGATACGTTCGTTGATGATGATATCGGTTACGAGATCGCGAAGAAGGGCTTTTCTCTGATCGCTGTTGCGTCTTAATCTACTATAAGCCATGATTTACTCCTTCTCTTCATCGTCAAAATGAAATTTTGCTTCTTTGTTTGAAGTGTTTTCAAATTCCAAACCGTGTTCAGCAAGTTTTTCCTTTAATTCCTTAAAGGACTTTCTGCCAAGGCTTCTGAAACGCATAACATCTTCTTCGGTCAAACGAATGATTTGACCCACTGTATAAATACCAGAACGTTTTAAACTGTTGAACAGACGTACTGATAAATCGAGTTGTTCAATCTTCATGTCAAGCTTCTTGTTGGTCGGTTCTTCTTCTTGTTCGAAGATGAAATCTGTCGATGCTGCTTTTTCACTGATCGAAACGATTGTATTGAAGTAATCAATCAACATTTTAGATGCTAATGCTAAAGCTTCTTTTGCTAAAATCGCACCATTGGTTTCGATTTCAAGCATCAGTTCATCAGCGTCCCCTCTTGTTTTTTCAACATGATAGGATACTCTGGACACAGGTGTATAGATTGCATCGATGGGAATAATGCTCTTTTCGTTTTTAGAATAAACTTTATTCTTATCAGCAGAAACATAACCGACACCACGGCGTACGGTAACCTCCATGGACAAACGTCCATTATCAGCGAGGTTTGCGATCACCTGGTTTGGGTTGATAACTTCAACACCGTCAACATGATTGAATTCCTTTGCCGTTACCGGACCGGCACCGACTGCATAGAGTTCAAGTTTTTGTTCAAAGTCAGGGTCGTTAGAATCAACTGCGAAGATGACCTTCTTTAGGTTCAAGACAATACCCATCACGTCTTCATAAACACCTTCGATGGTGGAGAATTCGTGTTCGACGCCATCAATCTTAATATTGACGATCGCCGCGCCAGGAAGTGAAGAGAGCAATACTCTTCTTAACGCATTACCTAATGTAATACCATAACCTCTTTCGAGTGGTTTGATCACGAAGCGTCCTTTATTGCCGTCAACAGATATTTCTTCAACTGCGGTTGGTTTTTCAAACTTTAAATCTTTCACAAGTTACCCCTCCTTTTAATTATCCACGTGGGCGTTTTGGTGGTCTGCATCCGTTGTGTGGAACTGGTGTTACGTCTTTGATTGCAGTGATTTCTAGACCTGCTGCTTGAAGTGAACGAATTGCCGCTTCTCTACCAGGGCCAGGTCCTTTTACAGATACTTCAACCTTGATCATTCCGTTATCCATTGCAGCTTTTGCAACTGCTTCAGCTGACATCTGTGCTGCATAAGGAGTTGATTTTTTAGATCCCTTGAAGCCTAGTGCACCAGCACTGCTCCATGCGATCGCATTACCATCAACATCGGTAATCGTCACGATTGTATTATTGAAGGTTGTGTGAATGTGTGCAACACCAAGGGGAATATTCTTTCTAACCTTACGCTTTGTTGTTTTTTTCTTAGCCATGTCTTATTCCTCCTTTACTTCTTCTTGCCAGTGACTGCTTTTGCTTTACCTTTTCTGGTACGTGCATTGTTACGTGTATTTTGTCCACGAACAGGCAATCCCTTGCGGTGACGAATGCCACGATATGAACCAATTTCCATTAAACGTTTGATGTTTAATGTAACTTCACGACGAAGATCACCTTCTGTGGTGTACTTTGCCATTTCAGTACGAATGCGGTTCAATTCGTCTTCTGATAAATTCTTAACGCGTGTATCTTCACTGATATTTGCGTCCTTTAAAATTTGTTTGGAAAGGGATAATCCAATTCCATATACATAAGTTAACGAAACCACGACGCGTTTGTCGCTTGGAATGTCAACGCCTGCTATTCTTGCCATAGTTTCCTCCTACTATCCTTGTCTCTGATTATGTCTTTTAATCTTCTTATTAATGACATAAATTTTGCCTTTACGCTTGACGATGATATCGTCTTCGCTTCTCTTTTTTACAGATGCTCTAACCTTCATATCATTTCCTCCTTATTTGCGGCGATAAGTGATACGACCGCGTGTTAAATCGTATGGTGATAACTCTACCGTAACTTTATCACCAGGTAAAATGCGTATGTTATTCATGCGGATTTTACCAGATACGTGTGCCAAAACGATGTGTCCGTTTTGGATCAGTTCCACTTTGAACTTTGTATTAGGTAATACTTCGATGACTTTCGCCTCGACTTCAATTAAATCTTCTCTTGCCATAGATTCACTCCTTCTTTGCAATCGTTAAGATGTCATAGCCAGTTTCCGTGATCACAATCATATGTTCAAAATGAGCAGATGGTTTACGATCAACTGTAACTGTTGTCCAATTATCAGACAGAATTTTTACGCGTTTAGTTCCTAAGTTAACCATAGGTTCAACGCAAAATGTCATTCCTGGTTTAAGAACCGGGCCTTGCTTTGGCTTTCCAAAATTAGGAACATATGGATCTTCATGAAGTTCTCTACCAATACCATGACCGGTAAATTCTTCAACGATACCATAGCCAAAGGGTTTGACGTAGGATTCAATCGCATGTGATATATCTGAAACATAGTTGCCAGGTTTTGCTTGTTCAAGACCTACATATAAGCTTTTTTCAGTAACTTCAAGTAATTTTTCAATTTCTTGACTGATTTTGCCTACAGGATATGTCGTTGCAGAATCAGCATGATATCCTTTATAAAAGACGCCAAAATCTAAGGTAATAATGTCTCCTTCTTTTAATACTTGTTTCTCTGAAGGAATACCGTGAACAACAACTTCGTTAATGGAAGTACAGATGGATCCTGGAAAGCCATGATATCCCTTAAATGATGGAGTAGCTCCCAGATTTCTGATAAATGCTTCGGCGAGCGTATCGAGTTGAAGCGTGCTAACGCCAGGCTTGATATGTTTTTCAAGCATGCTTCTCGTTAAATCCAAGATGCGACCAGCTTCGCGCATCAACTCAATTTCGCGTTGTGATTTGATTAGAATCAATTCATCTCACCTAATACTTTCTTAATGGTTCGATCTGTGTATTCGATTGACTTAGTACCATCAATTTCAACAATAGATCCTTTTGCCATGTAATAACCGATGACAGGTGCGGTCTGTTCATTGTAAACACGAAGTCTTCTTTGAACCGTTTCTTCCATATCATCAGCGCGCTGAATAAGTTTTCCACCATCAACATCACAGATGCCTTCTATTTTAGGTTTTTTGTTGCTAATGTGATAAACAGCGCCACAACTCTCACAGACTCTTCTACCTGCGATACGCTTAACGATGACTTCATCAGGAGCCGCAATGTTAATCACTGCATTTAACTTCCATTTCATTTCTTCGAGTAAACGATCAAAGGCTTTTGCCTGTTCGATATTTCTTGGATAGCCATCGAATAGAAAACCATTCTTGCAATCATGGGCCATCAATCTGTGGCGGACGATCTCGTTCGTGATATCATCAGGAACAAGTTCGCCGCGATCGATGTATTCTTTGGCAACTTTACCAACATGCGTTTTATCTTTATAGAGCTCACGGAAAATATTTCCTGTTGAGATATGAGGAATACGATAATGCTTGACCAGTAACTCGGCCTCTGTACCCTTACCGACTCCCGGAGGGCCCATCAATATGATGCGCATAACCATAACCTCACTTACTTAAAGATTCCGCTGTATTCTGTTTGACTTGCGTCTGCTTCAACTTGCTGTGTGGTTTCAATAGCAACCCCAACAATAATCAGTAAGCTTGTTCCACCAAGTGTAATTGCGCTAGCTTCTTGTGGTGTGAACCCGAAAACAATGGACGTAAGAATCGGTAGAATAGCTAATACGACAAGGTAAACCGTACCGATCACGGTAATCTTGAAGAGGAGCTTCGCAATGAAATCCTTTGTTTCAATACCAGGACGAATACCGGGGATATATGCATTTGATTTTGTTAAGTTCTCTGAAATCTTCTCTGGGTTGATGGTAAGGAATGAATAGAAGAATGAGAATACAACAATGAGTATCACATACAATATAAATCCGATAGGTTCTTGATAATTGAAAATACTGTTAATCCAACCGCCAACACCACGTGTTGTATCAGTTCCTGCGAATCCGACGATGGTGAGTGGGATTGAAAGTATGGTTGATGCAAAGATGACAGGAATAACGCTTGCGCTATTAATCTTCATTGGAATATGTGAATCAGCTTTACCTTGACGGTTCGCATATTGAATAGGAATCTTACGTGTTGCAATGTGCATATACACAACGCCAAATAAGATACCAAAGTAAAGAAGAACAATAATCATGAAGAATACGATATCCCAACCTGATGTACCATTGGTAATATATTTTGACCAAAGCGTTGTCATCATGGATGGTAAGCTTGTTACAATACCTGCAGTAATTAAAATTGATGTACCATTACCAATACCACGTTTCGTGATTTGGTCTGCTAACCAAATAGTTAATGCTGTACCGCCCGTCATAACGAGAGCCATGTAAATATAGAAGAAATAACGGTATTGAGTAACAGCTGATGCTTCAAGTGATGAAACGAGGACTGAACCGTTAACGCTCATACCAATAATTAAAGCAAACGCTTGAATGAATGCTAAAACGATGGATGAATAACGTGTGATACGATTAATCTTTTGTTTACCAACTTCACCTTGTTCACTCCATTCCTTAAAGGATGGAATAACCATTTGAAGCATTTGAATAGCAATGGATGCTGTAATGTAGGGAGAAATCCCTAAAGCTACGATAGAAAACCGTTCGAGTGCTTGACCACTAAAGTTATTTAAGATCGCAACGAAACTTCCGCTTGACTTCATAACTTGTTCAATAGCATCGATGTTAAAGAGTGGTACAGTGATATGACTTGCAATTCTAACAACCAACAGGATGAACAAAGTGAATGCTAGACGTAGCATCACCGTTTTGTTACTTAGAATTCGTTTTATACGTAGCCACACTTTACATCACCTCGACAGTTCCACCAGCCGCTACGATTGCTGCTTCAGCAGCCTTCGAAAATACATGTGCTTTAACGGTTAACTTCTTTTCTAAGGTTCCATTTCCTAAAACCTTCACTCCAGAGTTAAGCTTTTTCAAAATATTGCGAGCGATTAATGCTTCCGGTGTTACAACTTCTCCATCATTGAATAAATTCAAATCTGATAAGTTTACAACAGCATAATCCTTACGGTTAACGTTGTTGAATCCACGCTTTGGAAGTCTTTGGAAGAAAGGAATCTGTCCACCTTCAAAGCCTGGGCGGGGGCCTCCACCTGAGCGTGCGAGCTGACCTTTAGAACCTTTACCAGCAGTTTTGCCAGTACCGGAACCAGGACCTCTACCAACACGTTTACGGTTTTTACGAGCACCTTCTACGGGTCTTAATTCGTTTAACATGGGTCGTCCTCCTTACTCTACTTCTTTAACGTCAACCAAATGAAGGATGGTATTCACCATTCCGGTAACGGCTTCATTAGCCTCTTTTACCACAACTTGATTAACTTTTTTTAGTCCGAGTGCATGTGCTGTTTTAATTTGATTGGGCTTGCGTCCGATCAATGATCTTTTAAGTGTGATTTGTAGTTTCATTAGACGAGCTCCGATACATCTACACCGCGAAGTGCAGCGACTTTTTCAGCTGTTCTAAGTTGTTCCAAACCAGCGAATGTAGCACGAACCATGTTGATTGGTGTGCTTGATCCTAAAGATTTAGAGAGAATATCATTAACGCCAGCGAGTTCGAATACAGCACGGACCGCACCACCAGCGATGATACCAGTACCTTCAGAAGCTGGCTTTAAGAATACTTTACCTGCTCCGAAATGTCCTGTGATCTCATGGGGAATCGTAGAACCTACAATAGGAACTTCGATTATATTTGTTTTAGCTTGTTCAACGGCTTTTTTGATTGCATCGGGCACTTCAGCAGCTTTACCTGTTCCAAATCCGACTTGACCTTGTTTGTTACCGATGACGACTAAGGCTGCGAAACGGAAACGACGACCACCCTTAACAACTTTGGTGACGCGGTTAATGGCAACAACACGTTCTTCGAACTGGTTGTCGGTTTGTTCGTCTTGCATAAATCTTTCTTTTGCCATGTTCGTTCTCCTCCTTAGAATTGCAGACCAGCTTCACGAGCAGCATCTGCGAGTGCTTTAATACGTCCATGGTATAAATAACCACTTCTGTCAAAAACAACGGATGATAACCCTTGAGCTAGTGCTTTTTCAGCAATTAATTTACCAACTGCCTTAGCGGTTTCAATATTTGAATGCTTGAGGCCGAGTTCTTGGGAGCGTGCTGCAAGAATTGTTGTTTGCTTAACATCATCAATGAGTTGAGCATAAATTGCAGTGTTTGAACGGTAGATTGATAATCTTGGACGTTCTGCGCTTCCTTGAACAATTTTGCGGATACGAAGATGACGTTTTTGTCTTGTTACATTACTTGAAGTTTTTCTAATCATTTTAGCATCCTCCCTTACTTAGCAGTTTTGCCGGCTTTGCGAGCAACGTATTCATCAACATAGCGAATACCTTTTCCAAGGTAAGGCTCTGGTCTGCGCACGTTTCTAATCTGAGCGGCAAATTCACCAACGAGTTGCTTATCAGCACCTTCAATGATGATATCTGTATTCTTTGGAATGGAAACGGTGAGTCCTTTGGGAATTTCTAAGTCAACTGGATGAGAATAACCCATGGATAAGTTAACAATATTTCCTTGAAGAGCTGCACGGTAACCAACACCGCGAATTTCTAACTGCTTCTTAAAGCCAACGGATACACCATGAACCATGTTTGCTAACAAGGCACGTGTTGTTCCGTGAATCTTACGTGTAAATATTTCATCATTTGGACGGGAGACATGAATGTCATGACCTTCCATATTGATGTTTAATACTTCGTTAAATTTGAATTCAAGTTGACCTTTTGGACCCTTAACCACTACGTGGTTTTCTGGGTTAATCGTTACAGTAACGCCAGCAGGAACATGAATCACTTTATTACCTATACGTGACATATTATCCTCCTATTATTACCAAACGTAAGCGAGCACTTCGCCGCCAACTTGAGCCAAACGTGCTTCACGATCAGTCATAATTCCTCTTGATGTTGAGATGACTGCAATTCCGAGTCCATTTAACACCTTAGGTAAATTTTCAGCTGATGTATAGACACGAAGCCCTGGTTTCGATATCCGCTTTAATCCCTTAATTACACGTTCTTTAGTTGTTGTGTATTTGAGGGTAACAACAATTTTGCCTTGTGCTCCTTCTTTCACTACATTGTAGTCAACGATGAAACCTTCCTTCTTAAGAACCGCTAGTACATCGGCCTTTAGGCGAGAAGCTGGCATTTCAACCTTCTCATGACGCATTTTATTTGCGTTGCGAATACGGGTCAGCATATCCGCGATTGGATCAGTCATAACCATAGTTCTTCCTCCTCTTACCAGCTTGCTTTTTTGACACCAGGAATTTCTCCCTTATGTGCCAAATCACGGAATGTTAAACGTGACAAGCCAAACTTGCGCATATAGCCTCTTGGGCGACCATCTAATGAATCGCGGTTTCTTAAACGCGTTGGAGAAGCATTGCGTGGGAGCTTAGCGAGAGCGGCGTAATCGCCTTTTTCTTTAAGTTCTGCACGAATGTCAGCATAACGTTCAACAATCACACGACGCTTTTCTTGTTTGATAATCTTTGATTTCTTTGCCATAGTGCGCCTCCTTACTTCTTAAACGGCATGCCGAGAAGTGCCAATAATTGACGACCTTCTTGGTCTGTTTTAGCCGTTGTTACAATAACAATGTCCATACCACGAACTTTTTTAACTTTGTCGAGGCTGATTTCTGGGAAAATGATTTGTTCCTTGATACCTACAGTGTAGTTTCCGCGTCCGTCGAATGAGTTTGCAGAAATACCTCTGAAGTCACGTACGCGTGGGAGCGCAATGTTAATGACTTTATCAAGGAAATACCACATACGGTCACCTCTTAATGTAACTTTAGCACCGATAGGCATACCTTCTCTAAGTTTGAAGTTAGAGATGGAGTTTTTAGCTTTTGTTACAAGTGGTTTTTGACCAGTGATTGCTCTTAATTCTTCAACCGCGTCATCTAGGACTTTTGGATTGAAGACAGCGTCACCAACACCCATGTTGACGACAATCTTTTCGATTTTTGGCACTTGCATTACAGACGTGTAGTTGAATGCCTTAATCAGTTCGGGTTTGACAACTTCTTCATATCTTGCTTTAATTATACTCATTGTCTAAACTCCTTATTTATCAAGGCTTGCGCCTGATTTTTTAGCGTAACGGATCTTTTTTCCATCGACTTCTTTGATGCCAATACGTGTTGGTTTACCAGTCTTTGGATCGATTAGTGCTACGTTAGAAACATGAATGGGTGCTTCTTTTTCAATAATGCCGCCTTTTTCATTAGCCTGTGATGGTCTTTGGTGTTTCTTAACTTTGTTAACACCTTCAACTAATACACGGTCTGTTCTTGGGTACACTTTTAAGACGCGGCCTGTCTTTCTTGTTGTATTACCCTTTTTGTCAGTTACAAATTGATCGGCTCCAGCGATGACTGCAACTGTATCTCCAGCTTTAATATACATCGATTGAACCTCCTTATAGTACTTCTGGAGCTAAGGAAACGATCTTCATGAAGTTCTTTTCTCTAAGCTCTCTTGCCACTGGTCCGAAAATACGGGTTCCACGTGGGTTTAAATCATCCTTAATAATGACAACTGCATTTTCATCAAATTTGATGTATGAGCCGTCTGCGCGACGAAGTCCAGATACGGTACGAACGATAACTGCCTTAACGACATCACCCTTCTTAACGGCGCCAGCTGGTGTAGCCTTCTTTACCGTTACCACGACGATATCTCCGATATTAGCATAGCGACGACGTGTGCCACCGAGAACTTTAATCACAAGGACTTCTTTAGCGCCGCTGTTGTCAGCAACAACTAATCTACTTTCTTGTTGAATCATAGTGTTTTATCCTCCCTATACTAGATCGGCCTTAGCAACAACCTCAACGAGACGGAATCTCTTGGTTTTGGAGAGTGGTCTTGTTTCCATAATGGTTACAGTGTCACCCATTCCTGCTAAGCCTTCTTCGTCATGCACGTGAAACTTCTTTGAAACCTTTACACGTTTACCGTATAATGGGTCCTTCTTGTATGTGTCAACAACCACCGTGATCGTCTTATCCATTTTGTCGGATACAACTGTTCCGGTATAAATTTTTCTATTATTACGTTCCATGGTATCCTCCTTATTCAGTACGTTCGCTGATGATTGTCTTCATTTGTGCAATCGTCTTTTTTACTTGACTAATACGAGCTGTATTCTCGAGCTGACCTACTGCAAGTTGAAAGCGTAGGTTGAATAATTCAGCTTTTAGCTCGACAATTCTTTTTTCAAGATCAGGTGTGCTGATCTTTCTAATTTCTGCCGCTTTCACGCTTGGTCACCCCTTTTAACAATCTTAGTGCGGATAGGAAGTTTGTGTCCAGCCAAACGAAGAGCTTCTCTTGCGATTTCTTCACTTACTCCGTTGATTTCAAACAATACTTTACCTTCCTTAACAACCGCTACCCAGTGGTCAGGAGCACCTTTACCGGAACCCATACGTACTTCAAGCGGTTTCTTGGTTTTCGCCAAATGTGGGAAGATATTAATCCAGACTCTTCCCAATCTCTTCATATGTCTTGTCATCGCGATACGTGCAGCTTCAATTTGACGGTTGGTAACCCAAGCGCCTTCTTGAGCGATTAGAGCAAACTCTCCGTTAAGAATTTCATTCTTACCTTTGGCTTTGCCTTCATAGCTAACACGATGAGGACGACGGAATTTAGTTCTTTTAGGCATTAACATAATTATTTGCCTCCCTTGTTGTCACGTGCGTTACCCTTGTTTTGTTTATTATCACGAGGTGCGCGTCTTTCTCTATCTTGACGTGGTGCTCTTTCGTCTTGTTTTCTAAGATTTTCTTCACGTGTCTGTCCTGGTAGAACTTCGCCATTATAAATCCAAACCTTGATACCTAAGATACCATAGGTTGTTTTTGCTTCTGCTGTAGCATAGTCAATATCTGCTCTTAATGTGTGAAGAGGTACTTGACCTTCAGAGTAACCTTCGCTACGTGCAATTTCTGCACCACCAAGGCGGCCTGAGACGAGTGTCTTAACACCTTTAGCACCAGATTTGAGTGCTCTTTGCATTGCAATTTTTTGTACACGTCTGAATGATGCACGGCTTTCAAGTTGTTCTGCGATGCTTTGTGCAACAAGTGTAGCAACACGTTCTGGACGTTTTACTTCAACGACGTTAAATACGATTTCTTTCTTAGTAAGTTTTTCTAAAGATAGAACAGCCTTTTTCTTTGTTTCAGCATCTCTACCGATGACAATACCTGGCTTAGCAGTGTGAAGAGTTACTTTCACACGATCTTTTCCGCCCTTACCTTTCACGCGTTCAATTTCAACGTGAGAAACTGCGGCTTTCTTGTAAAAATCATTAAGGTATTCGCGAATTAAAGCATCTTCTTTAACGAGTGCGGGAACGACTGTTTTTTCAGCGTACCACTTTGAGTCCCAATTACGGATGATGCCGAGGCGCATACCTACTGGATTAACTTTTTGTCCCATGTATTCTCACCTCTACTCTTTATCTGCCACAACAACAGTGATGTGGCTAGTTCTCTTTTGAATGATATCGCCTTGACCTTTTGCTCTTGGGAACAATCTCTTTAGACGAACACTTTCATTTACATAACATTCTTTAACATAAAGATTTTCTACGTTTGCATTGTTGTTGTGCTCAGCGTTTGCTACTGCTGAGTTGAGCACCTTCAAAATAATCGGTGAGGCAGCACGTGGAGTAAACATTAAGATTGCTTGCGCTTCTTTAATCTTTTTACCACGAATAAGGTCGATGACCAATCTTGCCTTTCTCGGAGCAATGCGAACGGTTTTAGCTATAGCTCTAGTTTCCATGTTTCATTTCTCCTCCAATTACTTCTTCTTAGCTTTCTTGTCTTCCTTGTTGTGACCATGGTATGTACGCGTTGGTGCAAATTCACCAAACTTGTGTCCAACCATATCTTCGGTTACATACACGGGAACGTGTGATTTACCATTATAAACGGCAACTGTATGACCGACGAAATCAGGGAAAACCGTAGAACGGCGTGACCATGTTTGGATCACTTTATTTTCGTTTGCTGCATTTTGCTTTTGAACCTTAACAAGTAAGTGTTCATCACAAAATGGACCTTTTTTAACTGAACGTGCCATAATTTTCCTCCTACTTCGAACGGCGACGAACGATCAAGTCGTTAGACGCTTTCTTGTGGTCGCGAGTCTTGACGCCGCGAGCTTTCTTACCCCATGGTGTCATGGGTTGTTTTCTACCGATAGGTGTTCTACCTTCACCACCACCGTGTGGGTGGTCGTTAGGGTTCATGACAGAACCACGAACTGTTGGGCGAATACCCATATGACGTGTTCTACCAGCTTTACCGATATTTACAAGTTCCCAAGTTTCATTACCTACGATACCGATGGTAGCGCGGCATGTGCCAAGGATCTTTCTTACTTCACCTGATTGAAGACG
>JAEWVV010000127.1 GCA_023458995.1 Bacillota bacterium | reverse complement strand
GTTCATCACCAAACATGAGCATGAGTAATGCGAGAATGAATACTGCTGAACCAGCAATACCAATAACAATTATAATTATATTTCTTTCTTTTTTCACAAAAAATCAACACCTTACCTTACTCTTGTTTTACTATTATAGCATCATTTTATCAAAAAGAGTCAATGATTTGGTTATCAAAGTGAACTTGACATAAAAGCGCTTTCGGAGTATAATCAAATATAGAATTTAAGAGTGATTAGAGAGCAAGAGCGAAGTCCTAAAAATGCAAGAAACGCATTTTTGATTTTGCTATTTATTTTATAAAAGCTAGGAGGTCATTCATGTTATTAGATCAACGAATTATTCCAGCAATCAGTAATCATCAGGACCTCAAAACGTTTTTATCGAGTCCTCTTACCTATGGTATTTTGATGAATTTTCAATTAGCACAACTTCCTGAACTTGTCATCCAGATGAAAAACCAACAGAAAAAAGTACTCATACATTCTGAATTAATCAAGGGCTTAAGTTCAGATGAATACGGTGCCATTTACTTAATTCAAACACTTAAAGTTGATGGTATTATTTCAAGCAAACCTAAGGTTATTGAAGTCTGTAAAAAACGTAATGTCATTGGTATTCTTCGCTTCTTCTTAAAGGATTCGATATCCTTAGAACAAAGTTTAGAAGTCGCAAATAAAACTAATCCAGATTACTTAGAAGTGCTTCCTGCAGTTTGTACAGATATTATTAAAGAAATTAAAGACAAAGTTCAATGTGATATTTTAATGGGCGGTCTCATACGCACTAAAGAACAAGTCAAAGCATGTCATGTTGCTGGAGCAATCGCAGTAACAACGAGTAACCCCAAACTTTGGGTGTAAATGTTAATCTAAAAAAGAGACAAAGAGAGAGAGTCGTTTAATAAAAACGTTTTTCTCTTTTCATTTTTATAAGGAGGTATTACCATGTACGATTATGTCGTTATCGGAGCCGGAATTATCGGTTCACTCATCGCAAGAGAATTATCACGCTATGATGTTTCTATTCTCATTCTAGACAAAGAAAATGATATTGCAAGTCATCAAACTACAGCGAACAGTGCAATCATTCATTCAGGTCATGATCCAAAAGAAAATACATTAAAAGCACTTCTCTCTAGAAGAGGAAATGAACTTTATGACACTTTAGAAAAAGAATTAAACGTCCCACTTCTTCGCACGGGAGCTTTTGTTGTTGCCCATGATGAAGATGAAGAAAAAATGCTTGATCAACTCTATCATCGTGCATTAAATAATGGTGTTAAAGAAGTTTTTCTACTTTCGAAAGAGGATGCTCTTAAGGAAGAACCAAGACTATCTAATAGCATTACCAAAGTTTTATCACTTCCAACAACGAAAGTTACTTATCCTTGGGAGGTTGCGATTGCAGCTGTAGCGAATGCAATTAAAAATGGTGCTACTTTTCAAAGAAATGCGCATGTTATAGATATTAAACATGTTAATGACCATTTTGTAATTGAACTTGAAAATAAACAAAGAATTGAAGCACTTCATGTTATTAATTCAGCGGGTGTTAGAAGTGATTCTATCGCAAAAATGATTGAACCTGATTTTCCTCTAACCATTAAACCAAGACGTGGTGAATACTTTGTTCTTGACCGTAAAGCAAAAGATTACTTTAAACATGTCATTTATCCGCTTCCAACAAAACTTGGAAAAGGTGTTTTAATCGTTCCTCAAGTTCATGGAAATATCTTACTTGGTCCTACATCGATAGCATCAGATGATAAAGATGATCTTAAAACAACACATGATGGACTCTCTTTAATCAAAGAACAACTTAAAAATTTATCAAATCAAATACCTTATGAAATGATCATTCGAACTTTTGCTGGACTAAGAGCCTCTTCTACCTATGAAGATTTCTACATTAAGGAATCAACCCTATATCCCAAGTTCTATCATGTTGCAGGTATCGATTCTCCGGGCTTAACGGCTGCACCTGCGATTGCAGAATACTTAGTTCGTGAGATTATCAAATTGAATCTACCGCTTAAATCAAACTTTGATCCAATACGTACGAAACCAAAAGCATTTCATACACTTCCTGAAGAAATGAAACTAAAACTCGCAAAAGAAAATCCAAAATACGGAAACCTCATCTGTAAATGTGAAAAAATCACTGAACAAGAAATCATCGATGCGATTAAAGGACCTACAGGAAATGATACGGTTAAAGGAATAAAGAAACGCGCGCGCGCAGGAAGCGGACTATGTCAAGGTGGTTATTGTGAAAGTCTTGTACTTAAAATCATCGCAAGAGAAACAGGAAAAGAACTCCATGAGATTAACTACTACGCTCTAAACACACCTATTCTAGTCAAGGAGACCAAACAATCATGATAAAAAAAGATCTCATAATTATTGGTGGTGGCGCTGCAGGTCTAGCTGCTGCACTCTCAAGTTTTGATCAAAATATTACAACCCTTGTCATCGAACGAGAAAAAACATTAGGTGGTATTCTCAATCAATGTATTCATAATGGATTTGGTCTACATCTTTTTCATGAGGAACTAACAGGTCCTGAGTATGCAAATCGTTTTATTCAAGAGTTTAAAGAAAAACAAATAGATTTTCTTTTAGGAACAACCGTTATCGATATCAAGAAAAATGAATACTTCGAACTCACGATTTCAAGTGAAGAACATGGCTACAACCATATTC
>JAEWVV010000126.1 GCA_023458995.1 Bacillota bacterium | reverse complement strand
CTTTATAACCATACTCTTCTAATGTAGCAAGAGGATACTTCTTTTGTTCTGTCATAATAATGTTTCCCCTTCCTTATCAAATCGTGTTAGAAGCAAGATACTACCTAAGATGAACACTAAGATAACGACTGCTAGAAGTGATCCATGGTTATAGAAAATCGTTGAACTTAATAATTTGTTTTCAATGACGTTACCAATGAATAGGTAATTTCCTTTTCCTAGAATCTTAGGAATAGCAAATCCTGCAAGTGTTGGTAAGAATACCATAATTGAACCTGTTACAACACCTTTAAATGATAATGGAAATATGACCTTCCAAAACTTTCTCATCGGTGTAAGACCTAAGTCAAGCGCTGCTTCTTGAAGCGCATAATCAATCTTTTCTAAGGCTGTATAGACAGGTAAAATCATGAAGGGTAAGTAAGTGAACACTAAACCGATTAATATTGCTACCGGTTCACCACTGATATTACCAAATGGTGAGAATCCTAAGATTGAGCTAAGGATGTTATTCTTAGAGAAAATGTTATTTAAGGCATCAACTCTTAAGATCAAGTTCGACCACATGGGAAGAATCACGATTGTTAAGATGATAAATTTATTTTTAAACTTAGATTGGAAAATATGATATGCTGTAAAATAACCTAGGACAAAGGAAATCAGTGTTGTTAAAACAGCAAATACCACACTATTACGAAATGCAATTAAGTTCTGGCTTTGAAATAGAATGGACCAATGGTTTAATGACACATTAATCTGATTTAAGGATATCGATGAGTCATAATTCGAAATTGCGATTAAAACCATGGCAATCATAGGTACAAACACCAGAATGTAGAGCCATATCTGATAGGGTATGGCAAGTACCTTGAATGATTTACCCATTGTTTTCAACCTTCATCATATGAATTTCATAGGGGTCTACAGATAATCCAATGGATTCTCCAACTTCATAAGTTTCATAGGTATTAACCATGACTTTGACTCCGTTAATATCGACATCAAGTTCATTATGAACGCCTTTAAAAAGTGAGAATGTAACAGTACCTGTAATTTTAGCTTTTTCTAAATCGACAACGTCAAAGTCTTCTGGACGGATGACAACATCAACTGCTTCACCATCATTAAATGTGTAACCCATACACTTAAAATCTACACCGAAGAAATTGACAACATCTTTTTTCACATAAGTTCCTGGGAAAATGTTGGTTTCTCCAATGAAGTTTGCAACATAACGGTTGACGGGTTCATTGTAAATGGATTTAGGAGTTCCAAGTTGTTGAACCAACCCACTCTTCATCACAACAATACGATCTGACATGGTCATTGCTTCTTCTTGGTCATGTGTGACAAAGATAAAAGTTATCCCAAGTTTACGTTGCATTTCTTTTAATTCATATTGCATGTTTTGACGAAGTTTTAAGTCAAGTGCTGCAAGTGGTTCATCGAGTAATAAGATTTGTGGTTTATTGACAATCGCACGTGCTAATGCTACACGTTGTTGTTGACCACCAGAGATTTGATCAATCTTTCTCATTTCATAACCAGAAAGTTTGACTAAAGTTAAGGCTTTTGCTGCTTCTTGATCAATTAATGTTTGAATAATCTTTTTAACATTTCTTGGATTTTGCTTTTCATGTGTTGGATAAGTTTCTTTATAGAGCTTATCAATTGCTACTGCACCGAAGAAATTTGTTAAAAATTCTTGGTTTCTGTTTCTGAGCCCAAATGCAACGTTTTCAAGTACATTGAGATGGGGGAATAGAGCGTAGCGTTGAAATACGGTATGGATGGGACGTGCATATGGGGGTAGATCATTAAAAACTTTACCGTTGATAATGATTTCTCCTTCATCTGGATTTACGAAACCACCAATCATACGAAGTGTCGTCGTCTTTCCACATCCTGACGGACCAAGCAGTGTGACAAATTCGTTTTCAAAAATGGTGAGATTTAAATTATCTACAACTTTCTCACCGTCATAAGATTTTGTAACATTGATTAATTCGATTAAGGGTTTTTTGTTCACCTTGAGACTCCTCATAGTTTATATTCTTTTACAAGCAATAATTATAGACTTTTTTTTAAGAAATACAAGCATTTTAATTCATTTTTATAAATTATTTTTTTTGTAACTTTTTGAAAATTAACTTGTTGGCTTAATTAAGCCATCCAATAGGGTGAATTTAAAGTTATTTTTTCTTCATTTTTTTCATCGTTTTTTAATGTTTTTTTTCAAGAGATAAATGATATCAAAAAATGCATGCTTTTCATCTAAAAAGAAAAGAAGAAATGGAACTTGTTTCCACAACTTCTAGAATCACTAAATCATATGAAAAATATGGTGATAAAAATCAAGATTACGCATCTCAAAAAACTTGTTTTTGTCACTTTGTATCATGAACCTTATTACAATAAGGACAGATCACATCAACTTGATGATTGATCTTTGTGATGTTTCGGTAATACATCGATGATTCAATCTGTTTATCGTAATACCAATATTCTTCTGGCTTATAATCTCCTTTACGAATAATGTCCTTCTTTAGATAAGCAATATCTGTATAGAAAAAGGGTTTCTTGGTATCTTGACATGTCATCTCTTTAATTTGAGTTAAGCAGTCATCACACTGATAATATCCGTGGTTGTTAACGATGTGTAGTTTTCCACCACAAAACGGACAAACATCTCTTTTCTTATCCGAATAGATCATTCCCTTTAAAATGACTTGTTGAATTCTTCTAAATGAATCAATATCATCCATGCTGATATATATATCATCTCTAGTTGCATAGTCTTCATCAAAGAAATTGATCATGGCAAGTTCGTTAACTCCATATGTTTTCTTATAGTAGTCTAATGATTTGTTATCTTTGGCACGACAAATGAGCATAATCTTATAAATCACATCTTTTTTAAACTGAAGCACAATTTCTTTTTTATGATTACTTACGATATCAAGTGTCCAGTCTTTATATCTAAATGTCACTGCAAGTGAATTTAAATCAATTTTATATCTGGGATCCATTTCAAAACGAAAATGACCAACAGAAAACAGGGTGAGTATTTGTACATAGATCATATAGTTTTCCCTGAGTAAATCAAAATCGAAATCTTCTTCTTTATCCTCTGTTTTAAATTTACTGCCAAGTATGTTTTTATACACTTTATAGACGCTATGATAGTCTTTTTGCATTAAGAAAATATTTGTTTTCTTTAGAGATAAATTATGGTTTCTCTTTAAATTCTTTTGATAGATCGGTTTACTTAATCGTGGACTAATCGCTTTTGTGATAGCCTCCAGCTCGATTAACAACTCTTTTGAAAGACTAAAATACTGGCTAAAGTCGCGAATATAGCCTGTATGAAGTTTACCTAAAGCAAGAAAGTAATTTAAGTGATTGACTTTTTCTAAGATGTTAAATCTTAAAATATCGCTTGCATAGAGCAAGCTATTCAAGATTCTTCTATTCTTACGTACCAACGCTAAGATATCATCGATAAAATTACAAAAAATGATGTTTTCATAAATACTGTAATCATCTTCATAAACACGTGTTAAAAGTTTTCTAGGCTTTAAGCCACTTTCAGTTATATTAGACACATATTGACCATGATTAGCAAGATGAAGTAACGTGTTTTGGTTGATAATTCTCGCATTTTCAACGGGTAGGACATCATCTGAATCTCGTAAAATGATAATCGGTTTACTGAATATACGTTTAATTGCTGGGGCAACTTTTTTAATTTGGTAAATCGATTTTGTGAGTGCATCAAAATCAAAATCAGGCTCAACGGAAAAGAGCGTCAAATCATGGACGACATAATAATCAAACTCGATATAACTCATGATTGGATGTTTTTTAACAAAATCTTGAATATCTTTAAGAAGTGTTGATGTTCTTAAGTAGTCTTCTCTTTTAAGTTGATCTTTTTCTTTGATCATATTACTCGTTATCGAGATGCTTAATAAAAGCGGCACATCGATTTAAGTTCAGTTTTAAAAAGTCCATGACTAGTTTTTCTTTATCTTCAATCGTTTTAACTTCTAATTTAGCAACAACCTTTGATAGTAATATAGCTTCTACCGCTTCATTTTCAACATCTTCATTTGGGAAACATGCTTTATAGATCACTACAAACTCTTCGATTTGTTTTAAGATACGGTTACCGAATGAAATATTAAAAGGAGTAAGTAATGTTTCAACATGTTTGATGATTTCATTATTTTCAGCATCAAAGGTATTCGATTCTTTTGCTTTATTAAATAAATTTTGAATGGTTCTGTAATCATAGAATCTTTGTGAGATTGGGTTTGAATAGTTTCTAACCTTAGGTGCACGTTTTGTAAAGTTCATCGTTGTTGCTCTATCATATAC
>JAEWVV010000125.1 GCA_023458995.1 Bacillota bacterium | reverse complement strand
CAAGGTGAAGCAGTAATTCAAAGCTATGATATGAATCATTTTACAATTAAGAGTTTAGAAAAAGGGTATGATCCCTTTTATAAAGAAGCACTTTATCAAAGAAAACTTCTTGGTTATCAGCCCTTTAATGAAACCTCACAAATCCTATTATCAGGTATGAGTTTTCTTCAAACATATCAAAAAGCATTTATGTTGAAAAAAGAACTCATCAAACTTGGTTTTGATGTTCTTGGACCTTCTCAAGCATTGATTAAAAAAATCAAGGATGAATACCGGTTTACATTAACACTTAAATACCAAAAAAGAGATTTAAAGCCTCTCTTTGAAAAGATTGAAAACATGAAGACAGAGGCTATTAAAATTAGTTTTATCCCCACACTGGATACATGGTAGGTAAATAATATGAAAATCATTTTTATGGGAACACCAGAATTTGCAGTACCCATTTTAGAGATGCTTCATGAAAAACATGAAGTCATCATGGTAGTTACACAACCCGATAAAGAAGTCGGGAGAAAAAAAGTATTAACACCATCACCTGTGAAAGTAAAAGCAATTGAGTTGGGTCTACCTCTTGTTCAACCCGTTAAACTAAAAAATGAATACCAAGAACTTATTCAACTCGGAGCAGATTATATCGTAACAGCTGCTTACGGACAAATGTTACCGAGTGAACTTCTTGATAGCATGAAAGCCATCAATGTTCATGGTTCATTACTCCCTCAGTATCGTGGTGGAGCACCGATCCAATACGCACTTTTTGATGGGTTAAAAGAAACGGGTGTCACCATCATGTATATGGCCTATAAAATGGATTCTGGTGACATCATTAAACAAGGTAAGATTCAAATTGAAGATGATGATAATTATCAAGCGTTATCTCATAAACTATCACATCTTGGAGTCACACTTTTAAATGAAGTTTTAGAAGACATAAACCAAGGTATCATCAACCGAATTAAACAAGATGAAAATCTTGTGACATTCGCATATACATTAAAACAATCCGATGAATGGCTCAATTTTAATCAAACAACCAAAGAACTCATCAACAGGATCAGAGGTTTATCACCTCAAGTTGGTGCTACAGCATTTATTAAAAATAAAACGCTCAAGTTTTATCAGGCACAAAAAAGTGATATAATAGACGATAAGGCAGTACCAGGAACGATACTTTCTATTTCTAAGCGTTTAGTGATTAAAACCAAAGATGGTGCGATCGAAATGCTTTTAGTTCAAGCACCTGGTAAAAAAATAATGGCTGTCAAAGACTTTTTAAACGGTCAAAACATCATCAAATTAGGCGATGTTTTCGAAGAAGGGAGCTCTTCATATGGGCGATAAAGACGGAAAGAAAAAACTCATTTATACTAGACAGGAAATGTTTGAATTAAACAAGAAAATTTTACTTAAACGTGGTGTTACATTAGAATCGATTGCTGAAATTTCATATAAACAACAATCGAAATATTCGGATGATGTATCACGTGAGCTTTGCATGGAATCCGTAGAAAAGATTATATCACTACGTGATGTTTTCCATCACGTACAACTTGCATGTGAAATTGATCGTCTTGCAGAAGAAAAAATGTTCCAAGGACCAATTCAAGATATTATTTATCAAGATTTAGGTTTATTTGGTATCGATGAAACCATGGGTCTTGATGTCTCTGGTTTATATGGAACAATCGGACAAACCAATTTTGGTGATATTGATGTCAATAAACATGGTATCGTTAAACGTTTAAATGATGCAGGTAAAGAAGATGGTATTTGTCATACATTCTTAGATGACATCGTCGGTGCCATCGCTGCTGCAGCATCTACACGAGTTGCTCAAGTCTTAAATGAAGAAATTGCACATGAAGATTCAGGCGTTAAGCGCATGAGCATTTTCGATTTGCAATAAAAGGATGATTGGGTGAAGAAGAAATTAAAGGATAAAATGAATGTCAAATTACTTGGTAAAGGTATATTTGCTAAGTATTTTGGATTTGAACAAGGCGTCGATATCACAGATGATGTCGCCGTTCTTTTCCGTCGTAACGTCGTTATTAAGAACATCGTCTTTGTTTCAAACTTGATGTACTCTATTATTTTATTTCTTTTATCACTATCGACAAGAGATCAGGTAAGTGATTGGATTGTTACATTTATCGCTTTCCCACTGACATATGTCATCAATAAATTTTTAAATAAATTGATTAACATGGATCCGCATGATAAAACTAAACAAGCGGTTGCCATGTATGTCTCAGCATTTTACATTTTCTTTTCATCCATTTTAATTTATGCGAGACTTTATGAAAATCCTTATTTTGAAACAGCAGCGTACATTCTTATGTTTTATGCAGTTGTTGTTATCTCACTTTATCAGGAAAGAAAGTTATTATCTTCATCTTTCCAAGGGTTACTCGCTTTACTTACAGTCATTCATTTTATTTGGCCATTTAGTATCGAAAGACTTGCTGATGGTAAAACATTTATCGAATTTATTCCAGGATTTATCAAATCACCAGAATTTGGTGATGTGTTACTAAGAACACTACTCTTTATTCTTTTCTATTTTGTCGTATTTGCGATTGTATCAATGGGACAATATATGCAAGAAGAAAGAAAAAAAGAACTGATTAAAAGACGTCAAGTCCAAGGTGATTTCTCACATATTGTTGGTGACTTATTTTCAGTTGTGTTTTCAAGTTCATATACATTAATGGATAAAAGACATGCAGCTCAAGTTCAACAAATGAGTGAAAAACTAGCTGACTATTACGGGTTACCACAAACTAAGATGAAAGATTTAAATCACTATGCATTAATTCATCTTCAATATCAAGAAATCAAAAATATGCTCAATGACATCAATACATTTTCTGAACAATCGTATGACGTTTTAAAAGAGAAGACGGAACTGGGATCATTAATCGCCAAAAGAATGCAGCTTGCACAAAAGTGTGAAGATATCGCAAGAGCACATATCGAAGATTCAGCAAATGAAAAATTCTTAAAAGAAATGTTACTCATTCAACCAGAAATTGAGTCTCAAATCATTTTACTTTCTGATTTATATATTACGATGCGTGGACCAAAACCTTATAAACGTCCAATGGCACACTCCATTGTTTTAAAATCATTTCAAACAGATCTCGGTCAGTATTTCGATCATGACTTAAAAGAACGCTTTTTAAAGTTTCATGACGAATTTGCAGAGATGTATAACAACTTTTAAAGTGATTTTAGTTGACATTCAGCTTAATCTCATGTATCATTAAGCAGGATTTATAATTTAATCTAGTTTCACTTATTCAGAGCTATCGAGGCTAGTGACCGAAGACATAGCAGCAACCTATTTTAATTAGGTGCTAACAACGAGGGGTTAAGTGACCCATCAATAAGGAAAAATTCCGTGATTATTGGGTGTTTCTCCTTAGAGAAGCACTTTTTTTTGGAAAGAGAGGATTATCATGAGAAAATTATTTAGTAGTGAATCAGTAACAGAAGGGCATCCAGACAAAGTCGCAGACTTTATTTCTGATTCTATTTTGGATGCAGCATTAGAACAAGACCCAGAATCCAGAGTTGCATGTGAGACAGCAGTCACAACCGATTATGCACTTTTATTTGGTGAAATCACATCCAAGGCAACGATTGATTTTGAACGTGTCGTTAAAGATGCAATTAACCAAATTGGTTACAATAAAAAAGAATATGGATACAATACAGACGATGTCGTTG
>JAEWVV010000124.1 GCA_023458995.1 Bacillota bacterium | reverse complement strand
ACCCTGATGGGTGCGATTGGTGGTATTTTAGCGGTTTATATCATTATGTTATCCGGTTTGAATAAACACGCATACGATCATCACGGAATTGTCTTTATCATCGTAGGGGTTGTCATGATTTTAGCGCTTTTAATTTTCTTATGGAAAGTTGATGAACCTAAACTCGTTAAAGATAAACAAGAACTCGATAAAAAATTAGGACTAGCTCCCGATCAACATCAACATGAAACCAAACATGTCCTAAAGACATTAACATTAAAAAGAAGAATGTCTTTATATTTCATGTTAGGATCTGTCTTCTTACTCTTTATGGGGTATAATGCAGTGATGAGTAAAATTGCAGATTACTTACCTAAAGTATTAAACCTAAACTATTATGATTATCATTTCATTGTTGCACAAGCGGTTGTTATTATCGCGATTATCCCTGTAGGTATTCTTTCCATGTCGCTTGGTCGTAAAAAAACGATTATGCTTGGAATCATCTTAATGGTGATTGCCTTAGCATCGGGTGCTCAAGTTAGAGAAGGTGCATCCTGGTTAACTGCAGGTATTATTGCACTTGCGGGGATTGGTTGGACAATGATTGGGATTAATACATACGTCATGGTTGTTGAACTTTCAAAAGGTTATGATGTGGGACGTTATACCGGTTATTATTATGCAGCATCCATGTCAGCTCAAATTATTACACCAATTTTATCAGGTGTACTGATGGATAAATATGGTAGAATCATCTTATTTCCGTATGCAGCATTCTTTGTTGCACTTGCATTAATCACCATGGTTTTTGTTAAACAAGGCGAAGCTAAGAAAGTAAAGGGAAGTCTATTAGACCTCCTTGAAGAGGTGGAGTAAACCTATGAAAATAGCAGTTATTGGTCATTCGAGTTCAGGTAAATCTACGTTTTCTAAACGTCTTTCTTCAGTCTATCAAATTCCTGTTTTACACATTGATAAAATCTTCTTTGAATCCAATTGGGTTGAAAGAGATAAAACGGTCGTAGAGGCTGAAATTCGTGATTTTATGAAGGGTGAATCATGGGTCATTGATGGATTATATCGTAAACTTGCAAAAGAGCGATTTGATCTTGCAGACCGAATTTTTATCTTTAACTTTAATCGTTTTAAATGTCTTTACGGTGCTATCGTTCGTAGATTCAAATACCATAATCAAAACAGAGATTCAGTTTGTGTTGGATGCAAGGAAAGATTAAATATGTCGTTTGTTTTATGGATTCTATTTGGTGGTCGTAAAAAAGATTCAAGAGAGTTATTAAAACGTTTTGAAATTGAGTATAAAGATAAAGTCACTGTCTTTAGGACACGCAAACAAGCAAATACCTACCTACGTTCAATCGGTTACGATGGAACACTTAATTATGAGTAATTTCCGTTATTCTTAGAAATCGTTGTTAAATAAATATGATTATTGTATAATCAATAGTGCATGTAAGGATGGGATAAATGTGGAACATAAAGTAAGAGTGCGCTACGCACCAAGTCCAACAGGACAACTTCATATTGGTAATGCAAGAAGTGCATTATTCAATTATTTATTCGCACGTCACTTCGGTGGCGATTTTATTGTACGTATCGAAGATACTGACGTCTTAAGAAACGTCGTTGGTGGAGAAGAGTCACAACTTTCTAACTTAAAATGGTTAGGTCTTGACTGGAATGAATCTCCTGATTTAGGTGGACCTTATGGACCATACCGCCAATTAGAACGTCTAGATATCTACAAAGAGTATGCAGAAAAGCTTTTAGAAATGGGTTATGCCTACAAGGAATATCGCGAAGATTCAAAAAAGTACGCGATTCGTTTTAAAGTTCCTGGTGATGTTGAACTGAATTTTAAAGACCTTGTTCGTGGTGAACTCAAGTTTCATTCTAAAGATGTTGAAGATTGGATCATGGTTAAAGATAATGGTATTCCTACCTATAACTTCGCGGTTGTTATTGATGACCATTTAATGAAGATTACACACGTTCTTCGTGGGGAAGAACATATCACGAATACACCAAAACAAATTTTGGTTTATCGTGCATTAGGTTGGAAAGTTCCTGAGTTTGGACATATGACGATCATCGTTAACGAACAAAAGAAAAAACTTTCTAAACGCGATAAAAACGTGATTCAGTTTATTAAGGAATATCAAGATATGGGTTACCTTCCCGAAGCGATGTTTAATTTCATTTCTCTTTTAGGTTGGTCTCCACAAGGTAATGAAGAAATCTTGTCTAAAGAAGAAATCATTAACCAGTTTGACCCATCACGTTTGTCTAAAGCACCAGCAATGTTTGATAAAAACAAATTAGCATATATCAATAGCCGTTATATCAAAAAGTTAACGATTGAAGAACTTGCTACAAGATGCCGCCCATACTTAGAAAAAGCAGGTATATCCATTCCTTCAGAAGATTGGTTAAAACTTTTAGTAGGTATCTTGCAAGATCGTATGAGTTATCTTGGTGAAATCGTTGAACTTCATAATGCATTCTTCCATGATGAATTCCAAGTTAAAGAAGAAGCTTATCAGTTCTTAGTTGAAAACCAGAGTGCGAAATTACTTGAAGTGTTTAGAGAACATCTTTTCGCAAGTGACTTTTCACCAGAAGCAATTGAACCACTCATTAAACAAACAGGGTTAGATACTCAAACAAAGGGTAAACCACTTTTCATGGGTTTAAGAATCGCAACCACTGGGGATATGCATGGTCCATCACTCCCTATTTCATTAGCTTTACTTGGTAAAGATCGTGTGATCAACCGTTTAAATCAAACCATAACTAAACTCAGAGGTGAATCATGAAACGTCTATTAATGCTTGCAGTTGTCATCTTATTCTCGTTTACTTTATTCAGCTGTAAAAAAGATGTAAGTGAGTTAGAAGCAACACTTTCAAATCTTGATGTAGGTTTAGTCAATATGACTTTTACGATTACCGTTGAAGATCCTAAAAAGGAAATCACAGGCGAAATCACCCTTGAACTTTTTGATGAAGATGATAAATTAGTTCACACGAAGTTAATTGAAGATCTAAAAGTCTTAGAAAACTATGCCATTTCAGGTCTAAAAAATGAAATGACTTATACGTTAAAACTTACAGTAACAACAGGTAGAAAATCTGTTGTCTTAATCGAAAGAGATATCAATTTAGCATCTGCTGAAACAGTTCATATTAAGACTGTTGATGATTTCAAAGCGATGGTAAATAACCGTGCAGGTAATTATGTGCTTGATAATGATATCGACTTTGCAGGTGATGTCTATACCACACCATTTGTATCACCTTTCTCAGGTACATTTGATGGACAAGGTTTTGCATTAAAGAATATTACATTTGATAAAGTGATCCAATATACTGGAGTATTTGGTTATGTATCATCAGGTATCGTTAAAAATGTGATGT
>JAEWVV010000123.1 GCA_023458995.1 Bacillota bacterium | reverse complement strand
CTAAGGATTCTCCTAGTGCAATATGATCTTTTACTTGAAAATCAAAAACGCGTGGTGTACCCACTTTTCTAATACAAACATTGGCAGTATCATCTTTTCCAACAGGAACACTTTCATGAGGAATATTTGGGGTAATCGCTAAAATCCATTGAATTTTTTCTTCAACTGTTTTGAGTTCATCATCTAGCACTTTAATTTCATCCCCTAAATGAGCAACCTCATTCAAGATTGGTGTAGCATCTAATTTTTGGCGTTTTAAATCACCAATCTTTTTCGATGCGTCATTACGAAGTGCTTTCTTTGATTCAACAGATAAAATAATTTCTTTTCTACGATTGGATAAATCAACAAGTTCATAAAGATAGTTAAAATCGCCATTTCTATTCGATAGTTTTTTAACCACTTCATCGATATTTTCTACGACAAATCTTAAATCTAACATAAAATCTCCTCCTTTAAAATAAAAACGCCCTTAAACTATGCTAAGGACGTATAAACGCGGTGCCACCTTAGTTCTAGAGAATCTCTAGCCCTCAATATCTTTAACGCAGACTTACGGATGTGATTAGCATCACTAGAAAGTGGATTTCATCTTTACTGCTTACGTACTTACACCACCCGTACGCTCTCTATAAAACATCAAAGATTACTTGTCTTCCTTACGTGTTAATTCTATTATAAATAAAAATCTAATGAAAGTAAATATCCTTACTTAGCCTTACGCTTGATTAACTCTTTTAAATCTTCTTTGATTTCATCTTTTTGTAGTCCAAAATCTAAGATAGCTTCGATATAATCGACTTTATTACCAACATCATAGCGTTTACCTTGGATATCATAAGAATAAACTTTTTCGGTTGCCATTAATCTTAAAATAGCATCTGTGAGTTGGATTTCATTTCCAGATCCTCTTTGTTGACTCTTTAAATAATCAAAGATTCCTGGTGTTAAAATATATCTTCCACCAATCGCTGAACGTGATGGAGCTTCTTCAACTTTCGGTTTTTCAACAACACCCTGAAGTTCTACGATTGGTCCATTTTGATTAGGTTTAGGAATGCATATACCATATTTTGATGTGTTTTTTAATTCGACTTCCATCGTACCTAAAACAGTGGAATTAACTTTTTCATAAACTTCTGCAAGTTGTTTAATTGCAGGTTTATCTTTTCCCACATACATGTCATCACCTAAAAGCACAGCGAAAGGTTCTCCACTAATAAACGCTTCTGCTTGAAGAACAGCATGACCTAAACCGAGTTGTTCTCTTTGGCGAATATAGTGGATATTTGCACCTTGACCAATGTTTCTGACAAGACCGTATTCATACAATTTGTTCTTAGATAGCAATATGGTTTCAAGTTCGATATTATAGTCAAAATAGTCGATGATTGCATTTTTGTTAGAGCTGACAATGAGTAAAATATCTGTCATACCCGCTTCAATGGCTTCATTAACGATATACTCAATCGTTGGCCGGTCAATAATAGGTAGTAACTCTTTGGGTAATGCTTTGGTTATCGGTAAGAATCTCGTTCCATAACCCGCAGCAGGGATAACTGCTTTTTTAATCATGTTGGACCTCCTTTTTAGGACCTTTTGTTGATAGTTTATATGTGATAAAGATACCCGTAATGAAGAGAATTCCTCCAATCAACCATGTATACCATGGTGTAGCAAACACATGATTTTCTGTTGATGACTGGAGTTCATATAAAATATTAAATGGTGAGATGATGACAATCCCTAATATAGCCATGTAGAAATGAACTTTAAAATGCATTAAGACTTGATACATAAGTTTACCAAATACAATCATCCCTACTAGTAAGCCCAAGAAGAGGATGAGAAGCATTGGGATATAGTCAACAATTCCGGAAAAATTAAGTGTAAGAACAGCACGAGTAACATCATCAACCAGTCCAATTAAGATATGGAAATATCCTAACGCCATGAGAAGTGTTGCTCCCGATAATCCTGGAGTTATGAGTGCTGCTGCAGTGATAAATCCAATAAGGAAGATGACTAAATAATACGTCCAATCGCCTGTTGTTGCACTTGATTCTTGTATAAATAAGAATAAGATCATCATCACAATCGCTAAAAACATTATAAGGTAATGATGCCAACCCTTTTTCGATTCTTTAATTTCTGAAAGTACGGTTGGAATCGAACCTAGGATAAACCCTATAAAAAGAAGGGTGAATGGAATCGGAAAGTTTTCTAAGAATATCTTGATAACCAAAAAACCGATTAAGTAACCTAACGCAACACCAACAATATACTGCCATACGGATAAAACAGCGCGAATCGGTTTTTTGGTAAACTGATTGAGCGCAGTGATTAATTCAGTATATATCTTTAAGATTGTAGCAATCATCGATCCAGAAATACCTGGTAAGATACTGCCTAGACCAACTAGAGATCCTTTTATGATTTTAATAATATGTAACATAGATGCCCCTTTAATAATCTTCACGTCTCATCATAGAAAGTAAAGTTTACTTATTACTCTTTTCCATAGATTGATTACTCCTATTGTAACATATTTATTTCTCTTTGGTTATGCTATAATAAGTTCGGTGATAACATGAAAGAATTTATAGAAATAATCAAGTATATCGTACTTGGAATCATTCAAGGAATTACAGAAATATTCCCGATTTCGAGCAGTGGACATCTCACGCTTTTCAGTCATTTGTTTAAAATAGATATGGGTGCTTTTCCAACGTTTTTAATGATAACGAATATGGGATCATTTCTTGCTCTTCTCTATTTTTTTAGAAAAGATGTTGCTCAGCTCATCAAAGGAACTTTTTGTTACCTTATTAAAAAAGATGAAACCGGTAAAGAAGATTTCATTTATGTATTGAAATTAGCAATCGCTGTTATTCCTATTGGAATCGTTGGTATATTAATTAAAGATTATCT
The DNA here is from genome assembly GCA_023458995.1 of Bacillota bacterium. Taxonomy (GTDB): domain Bacteria; phylum Bacillota_I; class Bacilli_A; order Acholeplasmatales; family Acholeplasmataceae; genus Peloplasma. Next base: position 16,507 of record JAEWVV010000123.1, on the reverse strand, counting down.
TCCAGATGACTTATTATCTGTTGGTTTTGCTTTAGTCATTACATCTGGTTTACTCTATTATGTTTACCGTCAAAAAGATATTCAATGGAAAAATGATCTCACATGGAAAAATGCTTTAATCATTGGTGCATTTCAAATGTTTGCTGTTTTCCCAGGTATTTCTAGAAGTGGTATTACCATTTCCGGTGGGCTTACTCAAAAAGTCGAATTAAAGAAAGTTCTACGCTTCTCATTCTTAAGTTATTTATTAATATCAGTTCCTGTATCACTTCTAGGTATTTATGAAGCATTTAAAGGAAGTGAGTCGATTCATTATGTAGGTTATACCTTGGCGTTTGTCATGAGTTTTGTCTTCAGTTTAATCACTGTAAGATTCTTATATAACTATGTTAAAGTTAAATACTTAATTTACTTTTCAATTTACTGTTTAGTGATTGGTCTACTCTGCATCATCTTATATATCATCTAACCCTTATAAAAAGATAAAAAACACAAGTTTTCATGTTAAGCTTGTGTTTTTTTGTTTTACATGCCAAGTACAGTACTGAAATCAATACATTCAAACGGTTTGATCGAAGTATGTGAGTAATCAATTGTTTTAACATTGCTCATAATCTTATTGATCACATCATCTTTTGTAGAATACACATGCACGGTGTTATGATCAACAACTTTAAGCGCTAACTCATATTTTCCTTCAACCAAATCTTTAAATGTTTGAATTCTTTTTTTACGTATTGCTTTATTTCTCACGTAAAGCGATAAGTTTTCAATACGTTCATCATCATTTTCATCTTCTAGTAGTCTTTTTTTAGCTTCATCCGAAGAGATCATATACTTATTATCATAATACGCCCAATCAGGATGTAGGAAAGACTCTTTCTTCGCTTGAAAATGATCTACTTCAAACTGATAATCTGTAAAATCGATTCCATTAAGAAGTGTTTTCAGTATGTTTCTCTCTGAGCCTTGAAAAGCAAAATAAATACCTTGCATCAAAACCATCCTCTCTTTTGATTACATATTAATCGTAACATGAATAAAAGTTGATGAACAGGGCGTATACGCCCCAATCGTCAAAAAAGAAAACGCCATGTTTTCATGGCGCTTTCATGATTAATTATTTTGATCAATTCTCGCTTCAAGATCAGAAGTAATCTGTTTGAACATGTTCGCATCAATTTTATATTTCCAACGATAAATGACGTAGGAAATAATAATGAGGATCAGTGGGACAATAATCATGGCTGATCTTAAGTTTAAAAGCATTTCTGATGTTACGTTTGACGCAATCATCTGTCTAGCTTCTTCGGTTGATAGATTAGGATTTGCCTTTTTAGCTTCCGTTAGTGGGTTAATAACAAATTCATTTAAACCGGATGCTGCAAGTGTTATCGACACAACAAAGACTTGAACTGATGTTGCAAGTTTTGTTACAAATGGATTAATCGCAAATATGATCGATTCATTTCTTGTTCCAAGTTTCCATTGACCATATTCAATCGTATCTGCTAACATGACAAGAACTAATACTTGGATAAAGCCTTGACCACTAAACAAGATAAAACCAGCAATACCAATGGTTACCATCGATAATGGGAGGAAAGGAACATAACCAGCACTCATAAATAAGACATAACCAATTGCAATCATGATGACAGAGATTGTAAACAATTTTTTTCTTGTCATAATCTTCATTAAATAGGGGAATGAAATAAGTGATAACAACTGGCTAACTGCAAGTATCGCAGAGAAAATTGTAAACTCTGCACCACCATATTTATTAAAATCATAATTGAAGAAATAAATACCAAGTGATGTTGTAATAAAGTATCCGCAATTGAAAAGGAAGATTGCGATGATAATGACAACGAGTTGATCGTTTTTGAAAATAACTTTGACCATATCCTTCAGGTTTGACTTCTTAGATTCGATATCAGCAATTTTGTTTTTGGGTTGTTTAACAAAAAGAACTAAAATGAGTTGTGAAATGATAAAGATTAGAACGACAACTAACGCAATAATTGAAAATGACTTAACTGGTCCAATGCTCCAGTTTTGGTAGATAATCGGTACAAGTGCAATCGCAATAAACATACCAATACTTGCAAATATACGTGCAAGAGATCCAATGGATTCTCTTTCTTTTGGATTCGCAGTAAAACTTGGATACATCGACCAATACGCAATATCGTTCATCGTAAATGTTAAATCTGATAAGAAATATAAGATAGCAAACACGACGATAAAGCTTGTTCCTGCAAGACCTAAATCTTGGAAAAGAAGATAAAAGACAATACCTGATGTCAGTGCACCTAGTATAATCCATGGTTTGAACTTGCCATATTTAGATTTGGTATTATCAATAATCGTTCCCATAATAGGATCGTTAATTGCATCCCATATACGTGCTACAGCAATAATCGTTCCGATTGAAACAAGTTGCCAGTTTTCTAATCCGAGTGCATCTGTTAAGAAGACGAGTAAGAAGTTTGCATAAAGTGCATACATCAAGTCGCGTCCCATCCCCGTCATTGAGTAAATATATTTCGTGCTCTTACTTACTTGTGGTTGATTCATGTGTTTTCACCGTTCTTTTCTTGAGTTTGAGAATTCCTTTGATCAATTTACCATTCATTAAATCGACAAGCCCTTCACCCATTTCAAAAGTTACTTTTCCTGCTGAGAATAATACAAGCATTTGCATTGGGGTTTCCATGATTGTTTTCTTAGCGATTTCAACCATGTCACTACTCATATTCTTTGTTTCTTTTGTTGCCATATTTACAATCATTTTAGCAACCATTCTTCCCATAAGCGTATGTTTTGCATCTTCAAGTGTAGAAGATAACGTAAACGGACGATGTCTTTTGATTGATTTTAAAGGAAGAGGGAAGGAAATGAGTTTTGGGAAATCTGTTGTATCATATGTATATTTTTGATAACTCAAGGATGAGTGATAGATTTCTTCTCCGTCAACAAATACATCCATCGATTCAATTTCTTCAGAAGCATTTTTTGCGAGTATAATTTGATAATTACCTTTTTCAATGAGCCATCTCTTCTTATAGATATCCCAGTGTGCAAATGCTTTTTTTGATAGTTCCATTTGAATTGATTTCGTTTCACCTTGATTAAGTTCAACTTTATCGAATGCTTTTAATTCGATACGTGCCTTATGTATAGAAGATTCGTTGTTACCAATGTAGACTTGAATGACTTCTTTTCCTTTAACATTTCCAATGTTAGTCAAATCAAAGGTGATGTTAAAATGTTCACCTTCATCAGTGACTTTAAGGTTTGAATAGTCAAACTTGGTATAGCTTAATCCGTATCCAAAAGGATAATGTGGTTTTTGATTAAATGACTGATAATAGCGATACCCTACATAAATCGATTCATCATAATAAACTGCATTATTATCACTTGTGAGTTGTACGTTACACGATTTGATATCATCAATCCACGTTTCTGCTAATCTGCCTGATGGATTTTCAATACCATAAAGAAGATCAAGAATAGCTCTCGCTGCACCTTGTCCACCTAAATAGGCTAGAAGCAAGCCTTTCAAATATTCTTTTTCAAAAGATAAATTCATCACAGCTCCACCGAAACCAATACCAATCATATGTGGGTTTACTTGATGTAATTTTTGAAGTAAATCGATTTGTTTTTGAGGTATATCTAAGTGACTTCGATCATATCCTTCAGCTTCTTCACTTTCTGGTAATCCGAAAAGATAAATGACTTTATCAACGTCTTTTGCTAATTCTAGAGCTTCTTCAACAAGTTTATCATCTTGTTTATGATGATCTAACGTATATCCTTTTGAGATACGAATATTGGGCGAATAATCACTGATTACATCTGTGATTTGTTCAAGTTTTGTTGGATTAATGTGCGATGATCCTGCACCTTGATATCTGATATGATCAACAAATCCACCCACAATTAAAATCTTCTCTTCTTTGTTCAAAGGTAAGATATCATGATTTTTAAGTAGTACCATCGATTCACGTGCAATTTCTATTGCACTTTGATGATGAGTCTCTAAATCAAATGTCTCATTTTCATAGGTTTTATAGCGTCTAACTAGTTCAATTAAACGATCGGAAGATTTATTGATTGCTTGTCTAACTGTATCATCATGAATTCGAGATAATACATGTTTGCTCCGGTAACCAAAAGATGATGGCATTTCAAGATCAGTGGATGCAATCAGTGATTCAACTCTGTTATGAACAGCACCCCAGTCACTGACAACAACACCGTAATAACCCCATTCTTTACGAAGTAGTTTATTTAAATAGGGATGTTCAGTCGCATAATGACCATTGATCTTATTATAACTTGCCATCACAGTGGCTGGATTTTCCCGAACAACTCTTTCAAATGCACGTAAATATATTTCATGAAGTGCGCGTTCATCAACAATCGAATCGATTGTGAAACGGTAGCGTTCCTGATTGTTTGCGAAAAAGTGTTTGACAGAAGTCCCCACACCTAAATCTTCAATTGCTCGAACGAGTGGTGCAGCAAGTTCTCCTGTCAAATAAGGATCTTCTGAGAAATATTCAAAATTTCTACCACAGAGTGGTGTTCGCTTGATATTAATACCCGGACCTAAAACGATATTGACTTGTTGTGCTCTTGCTTCTGTTGCTATTAATTTACCCATTTTAGCAAGTAAATTTCTATCAAAACTACATGCTGCCAAACTTGCAGTTGGAAAACAGGTTGCTGGTATGCTTCCCATAACCCCGAGATTATCTGTTGATTCATATTGTTTACGAAGTCCATGTGGGCCGTCTGCCATCATCAGTGATGGAAGCCCTCCTACTGGCTTGGTGTGCCATACATCAAGACCGTCGAGTAAATCTATTTTTTCTTCAATCGTAAGTTTCATAGACAATTAACCTCTTCAATTAAAATATGATCTCCACATGTAATCGTGATGAATCCTTCTCCTTTGGTTGATGCCTTAACCCAAAAGCCTATCGCACCACCGATAAGACTTAATGTGTTTGGACCAATGAGTTCGATTACACCACTTACTTCGATCTGAAGTGCATCAAATGCATAGGGTAGTAACTGGTTGTTTTGATCGACTTTCTTAATAACGTATCGTTTAACATCATAGGTATCCCCTAAAACTAAATCGTTTCCGTCATGCTCAAGTACGAGATCCGTTTCTGTAACGGGTGATTGATGAACGACTTTAGAAAGTTCACCATTCCGATAGCCTTCAAAACGATAGGTGTTGTGTTTTGAGCCCCATCCAGTCATATAGGTATAATACAGTTTGACTGCATCATCATATGTTTTCTTATATTTCTTTAAGATATAGAGCATTTGAAGTTTATACATGAGCGGTAAATGATTTCCATATTTAGATACCGCTTTTAATACTCTTTTAGTGAGTTCAGCATCTTTTTCCCTCATTTTTTCATTCTTCATCAAAGACTCACCAATAAAATCATCCATGATAATCGGTGCGTGAATAAGGTTTGGATAATGTTTACAATCGGGTTTATAGGTTTGGATAAAAACATCATTTTTATAAACTTTAACCTCATCTAAGTTCGTCATCACATAAATCGATCCTAGATTTGATGCCTCATGATCGCCTAGACTCATGGTTGACGTAACCTCTAAAATATCTTTATACTCACTTTGTGTTGCATAAGCTAAAGATGCGATTTTAGGTATACGATACATATCCATCACGCCGTGATAACAAATCTTATCGCCACTACCAAATTCTTTATGGGTATTGTAATCACTAAATACCCAGCCGATAGCTCCTGAAACTCCATTATTGGGGTTATATGCATCATCTAAAACTCGGAGATGACGCTTTAAATGATTAACGCGATGAATCTCATCATCAAAACGTTTGGTTGGATACATGTGTCCATTGAATTCAGTGACTAAATAAGGGACATTTCCTGCGATTTTTTCTTTTTTCTCAATACCTCGGTTATCTCCGAAATGAGAGAAGTCATTATACGTATAAACATCTTCAAATAGATGACTTTTACCAAAATTTCTGACACCACCACGTTGACGCGTTGGATCTAGGGCCATCGCGTGCGCGTTTGTTTTCATATAGAATGGATCGTCATCTGGAGATTCATTAATTCTTACCCCCCATAAAACAATCGAAGGATGATTTCGATCTCTTTCAATCATGGAATCTAAATTTTTAAGTGTTTGTTCCTTCCATGCTTCATCACCGATGTGCTGCCAGCCCGGTATTTCTTCAAATACGAGTAATCCTATTTCATCACATCGATTTAAAAAATGAATCGATTGTGGATAATGTGATGTCCGAACGACATTGCAGCCTAAATCATACTTGATTAAATCTGCATCTTCAATTTGTGCTCTTTTAGGCATTGCATAACCCACATAGGGAAAACTTTGATGTCTATTTAACCCTTGAAGTTTAATTTTCTTTTGGTTTAAATAAAACCCATCTCTTTTGAAAACTGCTTCTCTAATTCCAAAGTTAATCGTTAGATCATCAGAATTCTCATGATGCGTATAAAGAACTCTTGCCTGATAAAGATAGGGATCATCAATGTCCCAGAGATGACATTCTGGTAGATTCACTTGAAAAGTTGAATGTTCTTCTGTTACTTTTTGACTAACTTTTAATAGTTCATTATCATCATGATCAAGAATATAAAGTGTGAGTTCCCCACCTTCAATCGATGTATATGCATGAACCTTAAACGATGGTTTACCATATTGTTCAATGAATAGATCAGAAATATGACCGTGATCTCTTACAATCAAACTCACTTCTCTATATATACCACCATAACCTAAATAATCGACAACACCACCAAAGGGAGGAATATTTGGATTTTCGCGTGTATCAACAATGACTTTAATTTGAATCTCTTTTTTTGAAGTAGCAAACGTTGATAAATCGACTTCAAAAGGAATATAGCCACCTTCATGTGTTAAAACATGCGTACCATCTACATAAACATCTGATTTATGTCCAACTCCTTCAAAACGAAGAATGACATGCTTGTTTAACATCAAATCATCAATGATGATATTTCTCACATAAGTAAACTTCCCCCACATGACAGCTTCATCAAAGTTGTTATAGGGGATTACAACAGCTGAATGAGGAATCTCAACATGTTCGAAATCATCAAGATTCAAATCCTTATCAAAGGATTGATCATCTTTCGAAAATAGCCATTCTCTATTAAGTGGAATGATTGTTCTCAAATGGTATCACCTCGTTTTATTTGCTCAATATGATACATCATCGATCCAAAATCGCCTATTATACGTGTCTTATCATTATAGTATGTTCCCATAAACTGTTGTTTAAGTTTTAATCCTTGGTTTAGAATTTCACCGCTCGCGATTTCATCTGTTGTTGCATTATCCAACATTTTGTATTTACCGACTTCGCGCATGATAAATCCTTCAGTATTCAGTTTGATTGGAAGTGCTAATGCAATTAAATGTCCAAATCGCTTAAGAGGAAGTCTTTGCTGAAAGCTTTTAACTCGGTATAATTCATTTCGGTTTGTATCTTTTACTTTAAGTCTTTCAACTCCGGGACTTGCTTCTGCAGTTATCTGGAACTGAGAGACCATATGGTTATTCTCGTGTTCAATTTGCCATACAACATGAGAATGATCTATTTTTTCATGTCTGATGAATCTTCCATATTGAAAAAGATTTCGGTGTTCTTTATAAAATGAGATTTGATTTTTAATCTCTTTTCTTTCAGCTGGTGATACATAGTTAAAGTTCAGTTCATAACCTAAAACGCCAAAACTAGCTACATTAAATCGTGTAGATAGTGGAGTATCTCTTAATGTTTGCGCATGTGGTGCTAAACTGACGTGACAACTCATTGTAGATAGTGGATAAAGATAACTTAATCCTTCTTGTATCTTTAGTCTTTCAATCGGGTCCGTATCATCTGATGTCCATACTTGTGCACCATAGGTTAACATACCTAAATCAAAACGATTTCCCCCAGATGAGCATGTTTCAAGAAGGATATCTGGATACTTAGATTTTATATGGTCTAAAATTTCATATAATCCTAAGATATATCGATGAAAAAACATTCCCTGATTTTTAAGTGTACTGGAATACATATCTGACATATGACGATTCATATCCCATTTGATGTAATCAATTTTGATGTTTTCGATGATATCACTCATCGATTTTTTGATATAGTCTCTAACATCCTTATTGCATAAATCTAAGACAAGTTGATTTCTACCAAGTGAAGGTGTTCTTCCTGGAATTTTTACGGCATATTCAGGATGAAGTTCATAAAGTTTGCTTTTGGGACTAATCATTTCTGGTTCAAACCATAGTCCAAATTTTAAACCTTTTTGTCTAATTTTTTTAGTAAATACATCGAGCCCTTGGGATAATTTTTTCTTATTGATGAAATAATCACCTAAAGAACTTGTATCGTCATTTCGATTACCAAACCATCCATCATCTAAAACAAAAAGTTCAATACCAATCTTTTTAGCTTGATTGGCAAGTTTTAAGAGCTTTCGTTGGTTAAAGTTAAAGTAAAAAGCCTCCCAAGAATTTAAGACAACAGGTCTTGCTTGATGTTGAAATGGTTTTGGGATGATATGTTGATTAATAAAATCATGAAAGTTTTTTGATAATGTATTAAATCCTCGATCAGAATAAGATAGCACTGCTTCTGGTGTTTCAAATGATTCATCTTTATTTAAAACCCATTCGAAACAATGTGGATTAATCCCATTCATCACACGAAGCATATCGTGATTTGAGATATGAACGGCTTCATAGTGATTTCCACTATAGATAAGATTAATTCCGATACATACACCTAAATCTTCTTGTGTGCCTTTTTTAGCGAGAATGATTCCAGGATTATGTCTATTTGAAGAAGCACCTGTTGTTGAATCAATAAAGTAAGTACCATATGTAAGCTCTCGTTTATGTTTATGTGCTTCTTTAATCCAACCTCCATCAAATGTGTGTAAATCATAGTCAGATGAATCTAAATCTAGCATCATACTCATGATTTTTCGGATGGTTAAAGGATTGTCGTTTTTGTTTCTTAAAATGGCTCTTCTTGTAAACACATTCGTTAAAGGATAAACAGAATATATCAAATCAAGCTCAACATGAGCTACTTGATCCACAAGAGTAATGATTAAACTTTGAACTTCTTTCGCATCACCAAATGAGGTTGGTAATTTTTTGGATGGTAAAAAACCTTCGATGATTTGATCATGATCATAAACAAAATCATTGACATAAGTCCCATCAGGCATTTTGATTTCTAATGGTGTTAATCTAAAATCACCTTTTCCAATCCCTGAGTATTCCAAAGGGATTAAATCAAGTAAACTTTTATTCCCATCTTTTTCATATTCGACTTGAGAGCCTGCACCTGCAGTTATTTTCGTTGTAAGAACGTCTAAGTTTTCGTCAATCAGTTTTCTTCCAAAATAAAGGTGCTCGAGTTGCCCCGTGGGAAGTATTCTAAAAATGTAATTTAAGTCTTTCGACTCTACTTATAATAAGGTTTCAAGTTTGAAATCATACATTATTCCTCCTTGATGAGATAAGCTTCAAAGGGTCTAATGATTTGATCGTGTTGAACTCTTTCTTTCATGTTTGATAGGATCACTTGACCATTAATCTTAATCTTGACTTTGACTTGTTTTCTGTTGAAACTTAACACAGTGATGAGTGATTCATTATCATTTTTTCTACGATAGATAAAGATGTTTTGTTTGGTATAGATAGGCTCAAAGGAGCCATTAATAAGTGTTTGATGTTCTTTTCTTAACTTGATTAAAGCTCTATAGAATGAAAGAATCGAAGACTTATCATTTTCTTGATTTGAAACATTGATCACTTTCGTATTTTCATTGACTTTAAGCCATGGATTACCTTTTGTAAATCCACCTTGTTCATTCCATTGCATCGGAGTTCTTGCGTGATCTCTTGATGATAATCTAAGCATACGATTTTTTAACCACTTAGGAAAATGTAGTTTTTTAGCAAGCGCCATAATACGATGTGTTTCAATGTCTTTATATTCATCTAATGATTTGAAATCGCCATTTGTCATACCGATTTCTTCACCTTGATAAATATAGGGCGTCCCCTTTAAGGTCAAGTTTAAAAGTGCAAGCATTTTCGCACTTTCTAGATGATACTTTTTATCATCACCAAAACGTGAAACAGAACGTGGTTGATCATGGTTTTCTAAATAGTTTGCATTCCAATAGACTTCTTCCTGCCATTTTGTTAAAACCTTAATAAATTTCTTAGGTTTAAATTTTGTTCTAAACCATTTGTTATTGATCTGATCTGTTTCCATATGTTCAAAACCAAAGACCATATCAAGTTCCCTATTCTCAGGACGTACTAAATCGTTGGCTTGTTTGGTATTGACTAAAACTGTTTCACCAACAGTCATGGTATCGTACTTATCTAATACATCCTTTCTAATTTCTTTTAGAATTTGATGCATACCTGGTTGTGAATGATAAAACTCTCTACCTGTTAAGACTAAACTTTTTTTGCCATCTTTAAGTGATGACTTATATATGATATTGATTACATCACATCTGAACCCATAAATGCCTTTATCAAGCCAAAAGGAAATCACACTTTTGATTTCTTCCATGACTTTTGGGTTGTTCCAATTGAGATCAGGTTGTTTTTTTGAAAAGAGATGTAGGTAGTACTTATCATCTACTTTTTCCCATGCGGTTCCCCCAAAAAAACTTGTCCAATTGTTTGGTTTATCTTGCCAAATGTAATAGTCACGATAAAGACTATTTCCATCTTTGCTTGCTATAAACCAAGGATGTTCATCCGATGTATGATTGATCACAAGGTCCATAATAATTTTTAAACCTCGTTTGTTTGCTTCTAAAATGAGTTGATCCATATCTTCCATCGTACCAAATTCTGGATTGATATCTTTATAATCGCTGATATCGTATCCGTTGTCATCGTTTGGTGATTTATAAACAGGTGACAACCAAATGACATCGACACCGAGTAATTGAACATAATCGAGTTTAGAGATAATTCCTTTGAGATCTCCAATACCATCTTGATTTGAATCCATAAAACTTCTTGGATAAATCTGGTAAACAACTTTATCTTGCCACGAACGATTCAATTGCATAGTACCTCCCGTGAAAACGCTTTATTACTTATTATTATATAATAAAATCACCTTTGAAAGACAAAGAAAAAAAGTTACTTCGGTTGAAGTAACTTTAAAAGTTTTTTAGATTATCAAGAACATCTTTAAGTGGCAGTCCAACAATGGTGAAGAAATCGCCTTTATAGTGGTCTACAAGAGAACCACCTTCACCTTGAATTCCATAAGCACCCGCTTTATCCATGGGTTCACCTGTATGGATATAATTCCAAATTTCAAGATCAGATAAATTCTTCATCCAAACCTCAGTTTCTGAAACAAATGTTTTGATTTTATCTCCTTTGATCAGTGCAACTGCAGTATAGACTACATGGCGATCATCGGAAAGCAATTTAAGCATTCGGTAAGCATCTTCTTCATCTTTTGGTTTACCTAATACTTGATCTTCAAATACAACAATTGTATCTGCGCCAATGACGATGTCATTTGGATAGTCTTTTGCTACTGAAAGAGCTTTTAACTTTGCAAGTTCAACGACTAATTCATTTGGTTTGTACTTTTCGTCAACGATTTCATCTACTAGACTTGGAATAACAATAAAATCAAGACCTGCATCTTTTAACAACTTTGCTCTTCTTGGTGAACTACTGGCTAAAATATACATGAAAGCCCTCCTCTATCCTTATGTATTATAGCATAGGATTAAGGCTTTTATTCAAAATTTTTACAATTTATCGTGTATAATAAACGTATAGAAAGGGGCGTTTATGCATGAAATCAATCGTGAGTATCTTAAAAAATGAACTTCATATTCCTACCTCATCAACATTGATATTATCCGTAAGTGGCGGCATCGATTCAATGGTCATGTTACATATGCTTAAAGATTCCCCTTACCTATTAGTAGTTACACACTTTAACCATCTTAAGCGTGATCAATCGATGATTGAAAAGGATCTTGTTGAAAACTATGCGAAGTCATTAGAAATACCTTTCCATTATTACACAATTAAAGTTAAAGAAGGTAACTTCCATCATCAAGCGCATGTCTTGCGTGAACACTATTTAAATGAAGTCGCAAAACTTTATGATACGCCTTATATACTTACTGCTCATCATCTAGACGACCTTTTTGAAAACATATTAATCAAGATGACTCGTGGGAGTAATCTCTTAGGTTATGCAGGGATGCAACAGATAAACGAAACAAGTTCATTTACATACATCAAACCTCTTCTATATTTTAGTAAGAAAGAGATAAAAACTTATGCTGAAGAAAATAATGTCACCTATCTTGATGATGAATCAAACGAGGAGAATACATACTTAAGAAATCGTTATCGTCATTCGGTTGTCCCTATTATGAAACAAGAAAACGATACTCTTTTAGATCAAATCAAACAATATCACAGTCAACTTTCAAATGCGTTTTTCTTTATTAGGGAACAGACAAAAACTCATGTACAAAACAATCATATCGATATAACACTGTTTAAAACATGGAATCCTGCTTTGCAAGATGATGCCATTGCTTATATCATTGAAAACTCTGAATTAAACATATCTTATGAAATCATTCAAAAGATTAAACGGATGTTACTCTCATCAAAGCCTAACGCGATTTATCGTTTGAATAAAAACCACTGTTTCATCAAATCGTATAACGATGCTTTCATAAAGCCATTATCTGACAAGAATGATTCTCAATTTATCATTCATGAAGGCGATACGCATATTGGAAATATGGCTATTTTCACATTATTATCCAAAACCAATGCCAATACTGAAGAATTCACAAAATTATGTTATAATAAATTAGCATTTCCATTGATATTGAGGCACCGCACCGAAGGTGATACACTCAGTTATTCGTATGGTCACAAAAAGTTGAAGAAACTCTTCATTGATGAAAAAATACCGATGGACATCAGAAATGTGCTTTGGATACTGACCGATCATGATGGTATCATTCTGTGGGTTCAAAATCATTACCTCAATCAAACATTAGGAAATGAAAAAGAACTCTATTTCAATCTTAAAGAGGTAAGAAAACATGCATAAAGACATAGCAGAAATTCTTGTCAGTGAACAAGAAATAGAAACAATATGCCAGACGATGGGTAAACAAATTACAGACGATTATAAAGATAAAAATCTGATCGTTGTTGGCCTACTCAAAGGTTGCGTTCCCTTTCTATCAGATCTAACAAGAAAAATTGATTTACAGTTTGATATCGCATACATGTCGGTATCAAGTTATCACGGTGGAATTTCATCCTCTGGTGATGTTAAAATCAAAATGGATTTAGATATATCCATCAAGGGTCGCGATGTATTAATCGTTGAAGACATCGTTGACACTGCAAATACGATTGTTACAATCATGGAATTATTCAAGCATCGTGGTGCAAATTCAGTGAAGATTGCAACATTACTTGATAAACCAGGTGGACGCGTTAAGCCTTACCAACCCGATTATGTTGGCCGCGTCATACCAAAAGCTTTTGTTGTCGGTTATGGTCTCGACTACGATGAGATTTATCGAAATCTTCCGTATGTTGGCATCCTCAAGCCTGAAGTATATAACACTAAATAAAGGGGTGTATCTATGAATCAAAACCCAAATAAGAAAAAAGTAGAATTCCGCAAGAAGCCGGACTACCTCATCATGCTGTTCACACTAGTTATTGTGATCGGTGTTTTCCTATTTTTACGCGACGCACTTCAAGGTGAAGTCGCAAATCTAAACGTCACACAACTCACTGAATCTGCAACATTAGGTCATGTGGAAACATTAAAATATACACCAGTTGGTGGCGACAATATTACGTTAGTTGAAATTCAAGGAACATTCTATAAAGATAGTGCATCAGCAACCTTCTATGGAACGACTTCTTTCGAAGGAATCATGCCTTTAGAAAATGCACAGGATATCATGTTAACCGTTGAAGCCAAAGGTGGTACAACCGTCATTGGTGTTAGATCGGGTATAACGATATGGACTGTGTTGTTAAATCTTGTTCCTATGATTTTAGTGCTTGTAGTTCTCTTCATCATATTCAGAAATGCGAACAGTCAAAACTCTAAAGCATTTGATTTTGCGAAGAACAGAGCTAAATTAAACCGTGAAAAAACAGTCACATTTAAAGATGTCGCTGGTGTTGAAGAAGAAAAACAAGAGCTTGAAGAACTTATTGACTTCTTAAAGAATCCTAAAAAATATGTGGACATGGGTGCCCGTATTCCAAAAGGTGTACTTTTAGTTGGTTCTCCAGGTACTGGTAAAACACTTCTTGCACGTGCTGTAGCAGGTGAAGCTAACGTTCCATTCTTCTCGATTTCCGGTTCGGATTTCGTTGAAATGTTTGTCGGTGTTGGTGCTTCACGTGTGAGAGACTTATTCAAAGTTGCTAAAGAAAATTCTCCTTGTATCATTTTCATTGATGAAATTGATGCTGTAGGTCGTCAACGTGGTGCTGGTTTAGGTGGCGGCCATGATGAACGTGAACAAACATTAAACCAACTTCTTGTTGAAATGGATGGGTTCACAACAAACATGGGTATCATCATTATTGCTGCTACCAATAGACCTGACGTATTAGACCCCGCATTACTCCGTCCAGGACGTTTTGACCGTCAAATTACGATCAGCTTACCTGATATTAGAGGACGCGAAGCAATTCTAAAAGTTCATGCAAGAAATAAGAAATTAGATCCAAAAATTAAACTTGGTGATTTTGCTAGCCGTATTCCAGGATTCTCTGGTGCTGATATTGAAAACTTACTTAACGAAGCTGCACTTCTTGCTGCACGTGATAATCGCACACTCATTTCACAAACCGATATGGATGAAGCAATTGACCGTGTTATGATGGGACCAGCTAAGAAATCAAGAAAGTATTCACCAGAAGAAAAGAAAACTGTTGCTTATCATGAAGCAGGACATGCTGTGATTGGTATTAAATTAGAAGATGCTAACGTCGTTCAAAAAGTAACCATTATTCCACGTGGTCGTGCAGGCGGTTATAACTTAATGACACCACTTGAAGAAAAATTTTTATCAACAAAGAGTTCTCTCATTGCTCAGATTACTTCTTTCCTTGGTGGACGTGTCGCTGAAGAAATCGTCTTTGACACCGTAACAACAGGTGCCTACAATGACTTCCAAAATGCAACGATGATTGCACGTGCAATGGTTACTGAATATGGTATGTCAGATTTAGGACCTGTTCAATACGAAAGCGCAGGAGGAAATGTCTTCTTAGGTCGTGATTACTTTAAAGAAAAGAATTTCTCTGACCAAGTTGCACATGAAATCGATAAAGAAGTACGCCATATCATTACAACATGCTTTGAAAAAGCAAAAGCTATCTTAATTGAAAATAGAGTACTTCTTGATCTTATTGCACATTACTTAATTGAAGTTGAAACATTGACAAAAGCTGATATCGATGAAATCGTATCAACTGGTAAACTTTCTTGGTATCAAGAAAAACAAGAAAATGGCAATGCGGCTTGATAAATACTTAAAGGTTTCACGCATTATCAAACGTAGAACCATTGCTAAAGAGGCTGCTGAAAAAGAAAAAGTTGAGGTTAACGGTAAACTTGCTAAACCTTCAACTGCAGTCAAAGAAGGCGATCACTTAACCTTGTATTTAGGTCTTAAAATCATCAAGGTCAAAGTGACATCACTCACTCCTTTAAAAGATGAACTGATGTATGAGCTTTTAGCGGAAGAAAAACGGCCATAACTTTGTTTATGGCCTTTGTTATGATATAATATCTTGGATTAGGAGGATTATAAAATGTTCCCAGATGATTTAAATGAACAACAATTAGTGCGCAGACAAAAAGCGAATGATTTAAGAAATCAAGGTGTTGATCCCTTTGGACAAAAATATGTCCGCACACACACAACCAAACAATTAATTGAAACTTATGGTTCTTTTGACCATGATCAACTTGAAGAAAAACATGTTGAAGTTTCTATAGCAGGACGTATTATTTTAAAGCGTGGTCAAGGTAAAGCAGGATTTATGCATATTCAAGACCGTGATGGTCAAATCCAAGTCTACGTACGTATGGATGAAATCGGTGAAAAAACTTATGAAATCTTTAAAGCTGCAGACTTAGGTGATATCGTTGGTATCAAAGGTATCATGTTTAGAACTAAGACTGATGAATTAACGATCAAAGCTAATGTTTATACGCATTTAACAAAAGCGCTTAGACCACTACCTGATAAATTCCACGGTCTTCAAGATAAGGAAGAAGCTAGACGTCGTCGTTATGTTGATTTAATCGTTAACGAAGATGCGCGTAGAGTTGCGA
>JAEWVV010000122.1 GCA_023458995.1 Bacillota bacterium | reverse complement strand
CTTTAAGACCTTTTTGTTTTAAATTATACTCAATCATCGAAGGACCTAAAGAATGCTTCTTAAGGGTTAAATAGGCTTTTGCATAACTTGCATCATCTAAATACTTTTTCTCGATTAAATAATGTATGACTTGTTTTTGGATACCAAGTGGAAATGAGGTCTCACTCAAATAAAGTCTCATTTCTTCAACAGTCATCATTTTTTTAAGCTTTTCTAGTGCAAGTCGAAGACATGATAGATAGTTATTTTCATTGATGAAGTTTTGATAGGTTTCATCATCCATCGTTTTTCCAACAGCGAGATGATATTTAATGATCAACTCTGGTTGACATAAAATCTCTTTTTTTTCAATGGTTAATAAAACATGATTCTTCGCTTTTTTAAGCGATGTAATGATCTTTTCCATTAACTGTTTTTAATGATCAAAATGAGTTCTTGAAGTTCATCATCTTTGGTTAAATCAAATAAGTAGTCCATATATATTTCATGTACTTTGCGTGCTGTCTCTAAACTAATCGTTTGACCAGTTATACCATATTCAAGATTAAATGCTTGAACTCTATCTCGTGTCTTTAAATCGAAATATCCGTCTTCTCGTAATTGATTTAAGCCTGTAAGATCAAAGTATAGATTGAAGAATTTTTGATAATCAATCAGTTCTTGATAAACATGATCATATGACATTTCACCCATATAAACAGGTGCATCTAAACTCTTAATACCTGTTTTTGGTAATTCATTAACGACAAGTGGTGTATCAGAAACATTCTTATCTCCATCATAGAACCACTCACCTTCTGTAAATACTAAATAATAACGGATATTATTGATATCTTGCAATCGAACTTGATTTTGGTAGACTCCTTTACCAAAGGTTGGTCTCCCATAGAGTTCATACCCACCCTTACTTTGGAGTGCTGCAGCAAGCACTTCTGCTGCAGATGCTGAATTTTCATTGACTAAGACTTTGATATCATAAGGTTTCTTTTCAGCAAGTGCACCAAAGAAACTTTCAACAGTTCCTGATTTTGGAATCATGGTGAAAAGGGGTGCTTCTAAGTTTCTGGTAAGAAGTTGTTGTGTAATACCTGGAATTAATTGACTGACACCCTGGTTATGAAGTGCGGTTAGTGCACCTCCTGGATTATCACGTAAATCTAGAATAAGTGTTTTATTTTCGCCTTGAAGAATCGTTTGTTCAAGCGCATTTAATGTATTTTGGAACACTTGTGCTGTTCCAAGTGATGTTTCAGATGAGGAAGCGAAACTTTCAATCTTAATATAAGCGATATTAGATTCACTTAGATCTTTAGAATAAGCTGTCGGTGTTAAGATTTCTTGATAGGAAATAGATACAATATTCTCATTTCCATCCGCATCTTTTACGATAAATTCTTTGACGTCACCTTCGCTGCCTGAAATAAGTTCTAAGACTTCATCAGAATCTTCTAAATCTTTAAAATAGATCATTTCATCTGTTTGTTTAACTCCAATGATTAAATCATAAGGGTATAACTTTAAATGTGCAGCACCTTGTGGGTAGACATAACCAATTCTGATATCATTTTCTTCAAAAAGAAAACTTATCCCAATACCTACGAACTTTTCATCATCTGTTGCACCAGATGCAAGCGGTGTTGCAAGTAATCTTGTATAAGGATCACCATTTTTTTCAGCAATCTTATTGATGGTTGCTTCCATGGCACTAATAAAAGCGTCATGAACATCCTCATCATCGATATCGTAGTAATAATAACGATCAAATGATTCAATGATGTATTCAAACATATCGGTTGTATTTGTCTCAGGAGATGATGGAAGAATTCTTTCAGTGAAAAATCCAGCAAAGAATGCGAGGATAACACTTGCTAAGAATAAAATACCAAGTTTCTTATTTACCATTGTGCACTCTCCCTACTAAAACCTTCTCCTAAAGCTTCTTTTGTCTTTGTAACAAACGTAAATGCTTTGGGATCCGTACTCTTAATAATATTTTTAAAGATATAAAGTTGTTGACGATCAACGGTACACATAATCATATCTTTTTCTTCATTCGTATAGCCACCAATGACCTTCATTCGTGTGATACCACGTTCAAGTTTATCGAAGACTGCTTTTTGTATGAGTTCACTTTGATTCGTAACGATAAATACAGTATAACCCGCTTTACCTTCAATCGACAAGCGGTCAATGAGTAAACCACTGATAATCATTGAACCAACTGCGTATAAACCAAGTTGGAAATTAATAATCATCGCTATTAAAATAATTGCTCCATCTGTGATATACATCGCAGTTGAAAATGGCATGTGAAGGTATTTATGCATGATGTTTTGAACAACATCAATACCACCTGTGGTTGCATCATTTCTAATAACCACACCAAGACCAACACCTAAGAAAATACCACCGAAAGCTGCACCAATTAAAAGTGGACTTTCAGTCATAAACTTTATAAAGTAATCCGATGGAACTGTCTTCTCTAGGATCCAAATAATGGTTGGTGAAAGAAGTGTTGCATAGGCTGTTTTTACAAAAAACACTTTTCCTAAGACAAGGAATCCAATCATTAATAAGGCAAAGTTTGCTATATACATAAAAAGTGATACAGGCATAACATCTTGAATTAAGACAGAGACACCCATCACGCCACCAATGACTAAATTAAGTGGTAAGAGAAAGAAATAGAAACCAGCAGACATAATGATCACGCCTGCTGTTATTTCCAAAATTTCACGTAGTTTTGCTTTATTCATTTTGGTCACCTGCTTTTAAATAAGCATTGATAAAACCGTCGAGTTCTCCATCCATGACTAAATCAACCTGTCCAACTTCATATCCGGTTCTATGGTCTTTGACCATTTGATATGGATGGAAGACATAACTTCTGATTTGTGCACCCCAAGCGATATCTTTTTGTTCGCCTTTAATATTTTTTAGTGTTTCTTCTTGTTTTCTTAATTGTTCTTGAGCAAGTTTAGCCTTTAAAACAGACATGGCTTGTTCTTTATTTTTAAGCTGTGAACGTTCATTTTGACATGTGACAACAATCCCTGAAGGTAAGTGTGTAATTCTTACAGCTGAGTCTGTTGTATTCACACTTTGTCCACCTGCACCACCAGAACGGTATACGTCAATCTTTAAATCTTCATCTTTGATATCAACATCGATTTCATCATCAATTTCTGGCATAACATCAAGTGAAACAAACGATGTATGTCTTCTTGCATTAGAATCAAATGGAGAAATACGTACTAAACGATGAACACCACGTTCTGCTTTTAAGTAACCATAAGCAAATGCACCTTTGATGAGTAAAACAGCAGATTTGATCCCTGCTTCATCGCCTGCTTGGTAGTCTAAGATTTCTACTTTAAAGCGTTTCTTTTGAGCATAACGAACATACATCCTATAAAGCATATCTGCCCAATCTTGGGATTCAGTACCACCAGCACCTGGATGTAACTCCAAAATTGCATTCGCATGGTCATAGGGTCCATTGAGAATGGTTTCAACTTCAAATGTTTTAAGTTCATCTTCTAAATCTTTAAGATCCGTTTCTAATATGGTCCACTCTTCAGTACCTTCTTCACTAATTTGATACCACTCAACGAGTTGATCATATTTTTTAGATAATTTTGCTAAATGATCTAGTTTTTCTCTGATTTCAGTTGCTTGTTTTGTAATACGTTTAGCTTCTTTTGTATCAGACCAAAATCCAGGATCTTGCATTTGATTGTTTAGTTTTTGATAGGTCTCTTCAAGTTTTTGTGGCCCTATCGCTCTTTTTAAGTCATTGATGGTTTCTTTGAATTGTTCGATTATCTTATTAACTTCATAGGTCTCCACAAAAACACCTCCTTATCGCCAGGGCAAGTTTCTTTGTTGACGATTATGTTTAATTTTTGGTTTCTTTGGACGAGCATCTGATCGTCCTTCATTGGTTTGTGTATTTTTAACAACGGCTTCTCTTTCAACATTGTATTGGATTTGAGCGCGGATTGCATAACGAGTGACATCTCTTGAAATGTTATTGACCATTTCAGTAAACATTTCTAAACCTTGTTGTTGATAAATCACAAGTGGATTTTGTTGTCCATAAGCTTGTAAGCTTACTGCTTGTCTTAGTTCACTCATCGCATCGATATGACGCATCCAGTATGTATCGATCACTCGAAGCATAACTACTTTTAAGAACTCGTTAAAGATTTCTTGTGGAACCATTTCTTTTTTACGATCGAGTTCTTTATCAGCAATTGATAAAATATAGTTTTCAAGTTCAACTTCATCCATTTGTGAAATTTCTTCTTTGATGAGTGTATTTGGCATAAAGATATTTCCGTTAAAGGTTACGATGATATTATCATCATCAATCTTGAACTGGTTTTTGCCAACGGGATGAATGAATTGTTTTAATGTCTTTGATAAACTTTTTTTAACTGTGTCACGTACTTGATTTTCAATGGTATCGAGCGTTAAGACATCCCGACGTTCCTTATAAATAATTTCTCTTTGCTTACGTAGAACATCATCATATTTTAAAACGTTTTTACGTGTATCGTAGTTATTCCCTTCAATACGTCTTTGAGCAGATGCAACAAAGCGTGAGAAAAGTTTGGATGCTAAAGGTTCACCCGTTGTATTATATTTTTCAAGCATTTCTAATCTTCTCTTAAATGTTTCGCCACCGAAACGTTGCATGAGTTCATCATCTGCTGAAATATAGAATCTTGAGTATCCGGGGTCACCTTGACGACCACTACGACCTCTTAACTGATTATCAATACGTCTTGATTCATGGCGTTCACTACCGATAACGGCTAATCCACCAAGTTCAACAACGCCTTCACCAAGTTTAATATCGGTACCACGACCAGCCATGTTAGTTGCAATCGTGACAGATCCTTTAAGACCTGCTTTTGCAACAATTTCAGCTTCTCTTTCGTGGTTCTTCGCGTTTAAAACTTCATGATTAATACGTCTTAATTTAAGCATTCTTGAAAGTAATTCAGATGTTTCAACAGCGATTGTACCAATTAAGAGTGGTTGACCTTTTGCATGACGCTCTTCAACTTCATTGCATAATGCTTCAAATTTAGCCTCTGAACTTGCATAGATAAAATCAGGTTCATCACGTCTAATCACTGGGGCATTCGTTGGAACTTCAACGACATCCATGTTATAAATATCTCTGAATTCTTCTTCTTCAGTCTTTGCAGTACCGGTCATACCAGAAAGTTTCTTATACATTCTAAAGAAGTTCTGATAAGTGATGGTTGCCACTGTGACTGTTTCTTTTTTAATTTGTACGCCTTCTTTAGCTTCTAATGCTTGATGAAGCCCCTCAGAAAATTGACGTCCACGTAAAATACGACCTGTAAACTGGTCAACGATTAAAACTTCACCGTCTTGGACAACGTATTCAACGTCACGTGCCATAATGTGTACAGCACGAAGTGCGTTGTTAATATGATGAACAAGTGTGACATGTTTTAAGTCATAAAGGTTATCTAATTGGAAAATTTGTTCTGCACGTTTAATTCCAGATGGGGTTAATGCAATCGTCTTTGATTCAATATCGATTTCAAAATCTTCATCTCGAAGTGATTTAGCAAAACGGTCTGCTGCTTGATATAGGTTATGGTTATTCTTTTCGCCACCAGAAATGATTAAAGGTGTTCTCGCTTCATCAATTAAAATCGAGTCAACCTCATCGATGATTGCATAAGTTAGACCTCTTTGTTGAACCATTTCTTTCGCATAAAGAACCATATGGTCTCTCAAATAGTCAAATCCTAATTCGGAGTTCGTTGAATAAAGGATGTCACAATCATATGCTTCACGTTTTTGTTCACGTGTAATATCTCTTAAGTTTAAACCAACGGTTAAACCTAAAAAACGGAAGAGATTACCAATATCTCCCTGTGCTTCACGTTTCGCCAAGTATTCGTTGACGGTAACGATATGAACACCTTCACCATTAAGTGCAGCAAGATACGCTGGCATAACAGCTGTCAATGTTTTACCTTCACCAGTCTTCATTTCAGCAATATTACCATGAAATATAGCAACAGCTCCGAGGACTTGAACATAATATGGGAAAAGCTTTGTTACACGTCTAGATGCTTCTCTTACAACAGCAAATGCTTCTGGCATTAACTGGTCGAGTGTTTCACCGTTTTGATATCTTTCTTTAAACCAAGGTGTCTTTGCTTGAAGTTCACTATCCGAAAGCAAAGCCATTTCTGCTTCATATGAAAACACTTTGTCAGCTATTTTATGTGCTTCCTTTAGTTCCTTCTTACCTGGGTCAAACCATTTTTTTAGCATAAAAACACATCCTTTTCGTCTTTATTATATTACTATAATAAGCCCTTTTTTACAAGCGATTTCACTGTTTATGGGAAATTACCACAATCTTTTTTTTGCAAAAAAAAGGATCGTTTCAAGACCCTTTGAAATGCTTTAATCTTTATAAATCAAGTTTAACATCAGAACGTTTGATTGCCTCTGCTTCAAAGAACGCTTTTTTCTCAAATTTCTTCCAGTTTGCAATGACATTACTGGGAAAAACGACCACTTTTTGATTGTAGTATGAGACGTTAGAATTATAGATTCTACGTGCTGCTTGCAAGTTTTCTTCTACTTCTAATGAAGCTTCTTGAAGTTTTAAAACATTTTGTGAAGCTTTTAAGTCAGGATACTGTTCTAAAACGACATTGATTTCTTGTAAACCTTTTGTTATTTCATTTGAAAATTCTTGTTTATCTTCCATGGGAGATAGATGCGCTGGCTGTCTCATTTCAATGACTTTTAGAAGTGTTTCTTTTTCATGTTTCATATAGCTTTTTGTTGCATCAAACATTTTTGTTAAAAGGTCAAAACGTTTGGTTAAAGCAACATCAATTCCTGATTCAGACTCATCAATTTTAACAACCATGCGTCTAAAACTATTTAATGTTGAGATAGCCCAACCAACAATCAGTAAAACGATTAAACCTAAACTGATTCCAATAATTAATTCTGGCATTATACTTGACCTCCTAAGGTGTTATCCATAAATTTGGAACTGTCTAATTTAAGTTCCAAAATCAAAGCTTGGATCATTTCTATATCAAACATGAATTTTTGAACTGCCTCTTCATCGAGTGGCTTCTTTAAAGACATTTCCATATAATCCTTATGATCATTGATTCCTACATGAAGTTCCATACCCTTGATGTAGAAAAGGGTTGAACCTCGGTGTAATTCTTCCAATTGTAACAGTTTTTCAATCATCACAGGTGTAATGACGTAAAATGCAAATGCATCTGATGAAGCCCACACGGAAATCTTTTCGTTGAATTTGATTGACTCTGTTTCTATTTTTATGAGACCATCCGTATGTACTTGATAGCCGCGTCCTTCAACAATTTTTAAGACTTCGCTAAATTCTCGATGAAGTCTAAATATGTACCATCGCCCTTTAAAGTAGGACTCATAAGTCACACGTGTTCCCCAATTTGAACTGCTTCTTGTCACACGTTCTTTTAAGTTGACATCAGATACGCTAAACGAAATGTTATGGTAACTTCCTTCGATTAAGTCTTCACCATAAAATCGATCAGGTTTCTTAACCATTTTCGTATCAGTAATTTTTTTTCATCGATAAATCCAGATGGTTGATATGTGACTTCTTCAAATGCGTCTTTGACTAATATCTCGATTAACTCACCCTTAATGAGTGAACGAAACGA
>JAEWVV010000121.1 GCA_023458995.1 Bacillota bacterium | reverse complement strand
GATTAGAATCGATTGTTCCATATGATAAGAATATCTTTACCATTGATGTAATTTATGTACAAAACCACATTAAAAAGGGCATTTATGTTCCGGATCATCTCCACTTAAATGCGACTTATTTACTGATTGCTGATGAGAATGAGATACCTAAACACAATCCAGAAGAACATCAAGATGTACGTTGGTTTGATCTTGATCGTGTCATGGATATGGTTTCTGAGGACCGGATGAGACCTGTCTATCTTAAGGCTTTTGATATGATTCGAAAACTGAAAGAAGAGTTGTAAAGACTTTCATCTCTTCTTTTTATTTTCTATATCGATTATAATGAATGTGAGGTACATCATGAATCAGAATGTTATCGATGAAAAAACTTTACTTAAAAAACAAGTTACAAAACGGATTTTGATGATTATCATCAATCTTCTTTTTAGTTTAGCAATCTTACTTGTTTCAAGCGGTGATTATCTTTATCGTGGGGCATGGATTCTTTTAGGAGTATATATCATATCGATTACTTTCTTTGGCATCTTTCTACCTAAAAAGGTGATTGAAACAAGATCAAAACCGTTAACCAATCAACCAACATATGAAAAAGTCCTAAAGATTCCTCTATTCTTAAGTGAGTATGCGACCTATGTTGTTGCTGGACTCGACCAAAGATATAACTGGACAATTGAAATCCCTTGGTATATGTTAGTCCTTGGAGCGGCTATCTTTTTCATGGGGATGGGTATTCTTTTATGGTCGATGATTGAAAATCCTTACTTTAATCAAAGAGTTTCTATGGATGAAGATCATCGAGTCGTGACCACGGGTCCTTATGCTGTAATTAGACATCCTGGTTATTTAGGGATGATGACCTATTTAGCTGTTGTACCTATTCTATTAGAATCACTTTATGCGATGATACCAACTATCGTAGTTATAATTCTATTCATGATTCGAACAAGTCTTGAAGATAAGTACTTAGCAAGTCATTTAAAAGGATATAAAGCATATCAAGAACATGTGAAGAAACGATTATTTCGTACATATAGATCATAAAAAATAAATTAAGGGAGAAAACCATGATTAGTTATGATAAGTTACACGATTGGGTCAAAGAGATGGCAGCTCTTTGTGAACCTGATTCAATTTACTGGTGTGATGGTTCAGATGAAGAGTATCAGAAAATGATGGAGGAAATGGTAGAAAAGAAAAAAGCTATTCCCTTGAATCCAGTGAAAAGACCAGGGTCTTACGCATTTTTTAGTGATCCTTCAGATGTTGCAAGAGTAGAAAATCGTACATTCATTGCATCTAAAAATGAAAGTGATGCAGGTCCAACGAATAACTGGATTGATCCGATTGTACTAAAAGAAACAATGACTAAACTCTACAAAGGATCAATGAAGGGAAGAACAATGTATGTTGTTCCATACATGATGGGACCTTTTGGTTCACCACTATCTAAGGTTGGTATTGAACTTACCGATAGTGCATATGTCGCATGTAATATGAAACTTATGACAAGAATGGGTCGTCCTGTTCTTGATGAATTAAAACGTGTCGGTAAATTTGTACCTTGTCTACATAGCGTTGGTCATCCTTTAAAAAATGGAGAAGCTGATGTGTTGTGGCCTTCTGCTCCAATTGAACAAAAATATATTGCTCACTTCCCTGAAGAACGTCTGATTTGGTCTTATGGTTCTGGATATGGTGGAAATGCTCTTTTAGGTAAGAAATGTTTAGCCCTAAGAATCGCATCTGTTTTAGCTAGAGATGAAATGTGGATGGCTGAACATATGTTAATCTTAAAGATTACAAATCCTGAAGGAAGATCAAAATTCATGTTAGCAGCTTTCCCAAGTGCCTGTGGTAAAACAAATCTTGCGATGCTTGTACCAACACTTCCTGGTTGGAAAGTTGAAACCGTGGGTGATGATATTGCATGGCTTTGGATGAAAGAAGACGGAAGACTTTATGCGATTAACCCTGAATCTGGATTCTTTGGTGTAGCAAAAGGGACAAGTTTTGAATCGAATCCAAATGCGATGAAAGCAATCAAAGACAATACGATTTTTACGAATGTCGCATTAACAGATGATAAAGATGTATGGTGGGAAGGTATTGATGGAGAAGTACCAAAACATTTAACCGATTGGAAACTAGAAGATTGGACACCGGAAAAAGGAAGTCCAGCAGCACATCCGAACTGTAGATTTACAGTACCTACAAAGCAATGTCCAGTACTTGCTGATGAATGGGAAAATCCAGAAGGTGTTTTAGTATCTGCCATTCTAGTTGGAGGTAGAAGACCAACAACTATTCCTCTTGTTCATGAAGCATTATCATGGAATCATGGTGTCTTCATGGGTTCAATGATGGGTTCTGAAATTACCGCAGCAACCATTTCAAATCAAATTGGACAAGTCAGAAGAGATCCATTCGCGATGTTACCCTTTATTGGTTATCATGTTGGTGATTATCTTAAACATTGGTTAGATATGGGTAAACGTTCGAACGAATCGTTACTTCCTAAACTTTATTATGTCAACTGGTTTAGAAAAGATGATGAAGGTGATTTCTTATGGCCTGGATTTGGTCATAACTCACGTGTTCTAAAGTGGATATTTGAACGTGCTGATGGTAAAGCAGAAGCGAAGATGACACCCATTGGTCAAATTCCAACAGAAGATGCACTTGATGTTTCAGGTATTCATTTAAAGAAAGGTGCGCTTCATGAACTTCTTGAAATTGATACAAAAGCTTGGATGGATGAAGTGAAATCGATTAGAGCTTACTATGAAACCATTGGAGAAAAACTTCCTAAAGAACTAAATGAAGAACTGGATCAACTTGAACTAAGACTTAAACAAAAACATAAATGATTATTAACAAAGAGGGCCTTCACGAAAGACTCTCTTTTTCATATGATGATTGAATTTGTTATTACATGAAAATCAGTGTATAATCAAATTATGATTTGGGGGCATTGATATGGCATTATTCTTAAGAATCGATATTAATTTAATTGCAATGCTGATGATGTTTATGGTTTTTATCATTGCACAAAAAAGACTTGATCAAAAAGATAAACTAAATAAGTTCTATATGTTTACACTTGTTATTGTGTGTATTCAACTCGGTGTTGAAGCATTAACATGTATTATAAATGGTCATGATACAGTTGGATTGATTGTTTTATCTAATGTATTGCATATCGTATTATTCGGAATTGCTCCTGTATTAACGAGTATGTGGTATATCATTAGTCAGCAGTTTATTACAACCCGTAAAAAGATGACAGATAAAGTGAAGTATTTCTTATTTACTCCTGTTTTTGTTAATGCAATTCTAAGTATACTATCTCCTTTTTTCGGTTTTTATTTTAAGATTGATGCACTAGGTGTTTATTCGAGAGGCCCCTTATTTTATATTGCGATAATCATCACGTATATCTATTTCTTTATTTCAATTATTCATATACTTAGACAAAAAGATAAAATTATTCTAAATGAAATTTTACTTCTGCTTGGGTTTAACGTGATACCAATGATTGGAGCACTGATTCAAGCACTCTTTTATGGCACACTACTCGCATGGAGTTCAGCAGCATTCAGTTTAGTCATCGTCTATATTTATCTTCAAGAACGGTTAGTTCATTTAGATATTATGACAGGTGTATGGACAAGAAGATCGTTTGACCATTTTATGGATAAACGATTAAAACAAAAAAGCATTGAGCCCTTTGGTGGTATATTTTTTGATATTGATCATTTAAAGAAAATCAATGATGAACATGGACATGCTGAAGGCGATTACGCGATTATCGAAATTGTTTCTCGCATTAAGGGATTAGTGAAATCCAATGAGATTATTGCCCGTTTAGGTGGTGATGAGTTTATCATTATTAGCGATGAATCATCGATTGAACGCTTAAGAGAACTCATTAAAGATATTCAATTATCACTTTCTGTGTTTAATGAAAATTCAGGAAAAAATTACGAATTATCATGTAGTTTCGGTTGTGGTATTTATTCAGATGAGTTTAAGAGCATGGATCAGTTCTTACGTTATATCGACCACCGCATGTATGAAGCAAAGCGCACCGATTAATTAAAGGAGGATTTCTTATGTTTGGATTTTACCAATCACCTCTTGGTACGATTACTTTTGAAGTCGAAGAAGGTAAACTGATTTCTTTAATGATTGAAAAGAAGGATGTCACAGAAACAGAACATCCCGATATAAAACATGTCAAAGATCAATTAAATCTTTATTTTAACCACGAAATAAAAACGTTTGATCTTGATTTATTATTTAATAAAGGCACTGAGTTTCAACAAAAAGTATGGCGCTCATTATTAGATATTCCCTATGGAATGACGATGAGTTATCAAGATATCGCAAACAAAATCAATCATCCGAAAGCGGTTCGTGCAGTCGGTCAAGCATGCAAGAGAAATCCAATTGGTATTGTTGTACCTTGTCATAGAGTCATTGGAAAAGATGGATCGATGACAGGTTATTCTGGTAAAGGATATATTGATTTAAAGGTTAAATTATTAGAACTTGAGAAAGGGTATCGTCATGAGTAAAACATTAATGACTCACAGAAGAGAACTTCATCAAATACCTGAACTTGGATTTGACCTTTATCAGACGAGTGAATATATTGAGAATGAACTCATCCAAATGGGATATCAACCAAAAAGAATGGCAAAAACAGGATGGGTTATCCATAAAGAAGGTAAATCAAAAGAAGCTATTTTGTTTAGAACAGATATGGATGCTTTACCTGTGAAAGAGGAAACAAATGTCTCATTTGTCTCAAATCATGAAGGAAAAATGCATGCCTGTGGCCATGATGGACATATGGCGATGATGTTAGGATTTGCTTCATATGTTTCTAAACAAAATGATTTAAACTATACGGTTGTCATGATTTTTCAACCTGCTGAAGAAGGACCTGGCGGTGCGAAAGTTATGATAGAAGAAGGTTTATTTGATTTATACGACATTAAAGCTTGTTATGGTATTCATCTCTATCCAGGACTAGATGAAGGCATATATGGGCTTGTAAGTGGTCCAATGATGGCTCAAAATGGTGAGTTTGATATCATGGTTAAAGGTAAATCATCTCATGGGGGTCAACCTCATTTAGGTGATGATGCGATTATTGCAAGTAGTGCGCTTATTCAAGGTTTTCAAACCATTGTCAGTAGAAGAGTCAATCCTTTAGATAGTGTTGTGATTACGGTGGGTAAGATTTCTGGTGGACAAGCGCGTAATATTGTTGCTCAAGAAGTTAAATTAAGTGGTACGATGCGTGCATTTAAACCAGATGTTTACAAGTCAGTCAAAGAGTGGATGAAACAATTTAGTGAAGGTATTGAAATGCAGTATAACGTGAAAATTGATCATCAAATGTTGGATTATTATCCTGCTGTTGTTAATGATCCCAAATTAGTCGATCATTTAAAGAGCTCGTTAAATGGAAATCAGTATCAAGTGATTGAGCCCATGACAGTCTCTGAAGACTTTGCGTTTTATCAACAAAAAGTTCCAGGAGTATTTGTGATGTTAGGTTCAAGAAATGAATCTAAGGGTTATCATTATCCACTACATAGTTGTTATTTCAATTTTGATGAGAACATCTTAGATAAAGGTGTTGAACTCTATATTCATTTATTAAAACTACATCAAGCACTCTAAATAAAAAATGAACATCGGTGATGTTCATTTTATTCTTCAGGTATCCACTTCGCGAGTGCTTCATAAAGCGTTTTACTATCGATGGGTTTAATGAGAATATCATTCATACCTGCAAGTAAGCATGCCGCTCTTTCTTCAGCATATTGGTTGGCTGTAAGTGCTAAGATTGGTGTTTTTTTATTGAATCTTCGAATTTGTTCGGATGCTTGTATACCATTTAAAACTGGCATATTCATATCTAAAAATACAAGGTCATAGTGATCATCTTTCATCGCTTGAACAGCTTTTTCTCCTTGATCAACGAGTTTTACTTTCGCACCTAAATTTTGGAGTAATCGTTCAGTCAATTTTTGAGATAAGATGTGGTCTTCAGCAACTAATATATGAGGATTTGATTTAATGGGTTGATGTTTGATCTCTGGTGTTACATCATCTTCATCATCTTTTAAGAGTTCGAGTGGAAGTGTGAGTGTGAAGGTAGTTCCTTCGTTTAGTTTACTTTCAACGGTTATCGATCCATCCATCAGTGTAGCAAGTTTATTGCTAATCGATAAGCCTAAACCTGTTCCACCATAGAGTCTAGAAGTCGATTGATCAGCCTGTTCAAAATCTTTAAATAAACGCATTTGTTGTTCAGTAGTCATTCCAATACCTGTATCTCTTACTTTAAATGAAATGGTGACCTTTTCATGTGTTTGTTCCTCACAACAAATGACTAAGCTTATGCCACCAGTTTCTGTAAATTTGATTGAATTCGAGAGTAAGTTGATTAAAATTTGTTTAATGCGAACACTATCACCAACAAGAGCATGTGAACACTTCATCGTTTCGACATCAAAGAATAGATTTTTTCTTTGAGCAGAAG
>JAEWVV010000120.1 GCA_023458995.1 Bacillota bacterium | reverse complement strand
TTGTGTCAGCAGTTCAATTCTGCTCGGAGCTTATGTTTATTTAAATGCTTTTTGTCTTTGTGTAACTAAATAATTATGTCCAAGAACAAAAATAAGGTTGAGAATTTTTAAAGACGAATGGGATTCCATCCGAGAAGCCAATGATGGCCGTCAATCTGACGTTAATGTGAATATATTTCCAGCATTAATGATGGTAACGTCTTTAATCGCAATTGCTTCAGTATTTTTCTTCATGTTTTCTTTGAAGCCCAATAAATTGATTACTATCGATTCTAATGATTTGACCACATTCACCGCGACCGTTGCAGAAATAAAATATTCAAGAGATGATAGCATTTATATTAGATTAGATTTCAATGATCATACGATATTTCAAGTTGATACATTTAGAATTTATTCATGCAATTATCAATATGCTATAAACAATGGCCTTCTTGATGAAGTAAAAGCAGGAGACAGTATCACTATTTTGACCAATCCAAACAGTGGAAAGGATTATTATCATATATATTCACTAGAAAAGGAAGATAAAATGTATTTGACAATCCAAGATACGAACGAAGGTCTTGAGATTGAAAAAGAGCTGAAGGATGCAAAAAGTAGAACAACAATGATAACATCGATTGTAGTGTTTGTCCTTTTTGGTTCATTAACTGGTTTACTCTATAAATTAAGAATAGATAAAGGTGGGCAAATAGAAAAAGACATTTAAGGATTGAATAAGTTAATTAAATTTATCTAAACTTGGATTGATATAATATAAAAACCATCCAAGGGGAATCAACTATTATTTATTCATAATCCAACAAGCTTACGTCCAAGTTTTGGGCGTTTTTTTATTTTTAAAGTAAATATCACTTATTATTCTTATTATTAGTTGAGGTGATAAGTATGAGTATAAAGTGTATGTACAGATTTGATGGTGTATCAATGTTTAACTCATTTACCGATTATTTAGAGAAAACAAATTGGAGAATCGAGAAGCAACTCTTAAAAGAACGTGTTGAAACGTATAAAGACAATATAAAGTATAAAGAACTTAAAAAGCAGTTTAATGATAGAAAACTATCTATATGGCCACTCAAAGATGAAGAAGTAATCACGTGGATGGATACGCTTCTTATTTTAAGAAGAACCATGATGCAACTATTCAAAAAAGGCATTTTAAGCGAGAAAGTCAAAATACTCATGGAGTATCCACTTGTCTATGGAAACCACATGAGAACCGATTATTTGATTGTATATGAAAGGTTAATTATCGTTCTAGAGTTTGGTATGTTTAATCAGGATGAAAAAAGAAGTGAAGAACGATATACCAAGAAATTACAAGATTCAATAACTCATCGTCAAGTTTTAGCTAATATGATCATAAATCAAATTAAAGTCGTGAATTATGTTCTTGTTTATCGACCAGAATATGATCGGATATTGAAAAAGAGTTATGATGAAAACATAGAATACAATTACAAAGAGATAGATCTATTATCAAACTTCATCATGAATCTCGTATTAGAACAGGAAAGTTTATCAGCGGTATCTCAACTCGACGATATTAATATTTTCACATAAATTATCATTACTCTTGAAATTAAAAACCAATGTGATATCATTAAAATAGTATCAAATTTTGAAGTTCAAATAATTTGAAGGAGAAAATAAAATAATGAGTGAAAAAATCGGTTTAGTAGTATGCGGAAATTCGGGGGTAGATTACATGAAGTTGGATTATCCCGTAAAGATGATCCGTTCAACACTGAACTTAGGTGGTAAGGAATATGAAGATTACGTGGATATTCAAGCAAAAGAATTCTACGATATAATTCAAGCTAACCCAGATATCGATGTATCTACATCACAAACATCAACAGGGAAAATCGCGAGTGTATATGAAGAACTTAAAGATGAAGGTTATACAGATGTTATTGCAATTGTCATTTCTTCAAAACTAAGTGGGACATACCAAGGAGCAATACTTGCAAAAGATATGGTGCCGGGGATTAATGTCTATGTTATCGATTCTAGAAGCGTTTCATACGGTGAAGCATTTCTTGTCATAGAAGCGATTAAAATGATTAAAAGCGGTCATAAAACCCGCGACATCATTGATAAATTAGAGAAAATAAGAGATAATATATATATCTATGTACTGGTTGACACGTTAAAATTCTTAGTGAAAAATGGACGACTATCTGCTGCTAGTGGATTCTTGGGTACATTACTCAAAATCAAACCCTTATTGCATGTTCAGCGCGACGGAAGTTTAGTCCCATTCGAGAAAATCCGCACCACAAGCAAAGCCCAACAAAGACTTCTTGAAGTTGTAAAGCATGACATAGACGGAAAAAATGTTGTTATGTTTATTGCCTATACAAACAACCTTGAAAAAGCTAGAGAACTCAAAAATGACATTCAAACTATTCGTCCTGATGTATCAGTAGAATTAGTGCCTTTAACACCTGTTGTTGGAGCACATGCTGGTCCAGGAACATTAGGTGTTGGATATATAGTACTATAAAGGTGGTTGTTAATATGGTTTCACCAAAAGAATTGATCAATGAACTGCTTGTTGATGTTTTTAATCATATTCTCAGTATTGAAGCAGAAGTACTTAAACAAAAAGGTGTTCGCTTGTCCATGACCGAGGTCCATGTATTAGAAGCAGTAAGAAATGTACAAGTTACAACAATGGGAAATGTCGCTCACAAACTTAGAGTAACACTAGGAACATTAACGACTTCTGTGAATGTCTTAGTGCGTAAAGGACACATCATTAGAGAACGCGATGAATCTGATCGACGTAAGGTTTATCTTAAACTTACCGATAGTGCAATGCATGTGCTAAAGATTCATGATGAGTTTCATGATGAAATGATTTCCTCAATGTTTAATGACCTAGAATTGGAAAAAGATGAAGCCTTGATGAAGTCTTTAGAAAACATTAGTACCTACTTTAAGGAACGTTATTAAACCATAAAATCACATAGAGCACTTAGGTGCTCTATTTTTTTAGAAAAATTTCTGTTTAGACTTTATTTTTTAAATTGTAAAATGTATAATCAAATTTGTATGGAGGAAAAACTATGAACTACACCTTTGGAATTGATGTTGGGGGAACAAATATTAAGGTTGGATTATTTACTATTTCAAACTTTTCTCTTATTGAAAAACGTGAAGTACCAACACCAAAAGAGAACCATATGGAGTCAATTTTTATTGAATCCAAAAGAGTCATGATGGAGATACTCGAACACCAACATTTAACACTAGAGGATATTCATGGGGTTGGTTTTGCAGTTCCTTGTCCTGTTAAAAATGGATACGTTGTCAAATGTCCCAATCTAAATTGGATTCAGCTTGATATCGTCAAAAGTGTAAAGAACTTACTTCCATCTCACATTGAAGTTGTGGTTTCAAATGATGCAAACATAGCCGCATATGGAGAAAACTATTCATTAGATACTCCTCTACAAAACGCTGTATTCTATACATTAGGTACAGGGGTTGGCGGCGGTATTATCATCGATGGTAAAATCGTAGAAGGTCGTACAGGAGCCGGTGGAGAAATTGGACACATGCCTATTTTTGAGGGAACAGAAATATGTGGATGTGGGAAAACAGGGTGCCTTGAACAAATCTGTGGAACCAAAGCCATTCTCTCATATGCTAAGGAATTATCTACAAAATATAATAGTTCAATTGATTTTTCACACCTTACGGTCAAAGCAGTTTTTGATGCAGCAAAACAAAATGATCAAATCGGTTCATTAGTATTAGACCGAGTTGCCGAATATATAGCACTAAGTGCAAGTAAATTAGCAGTTAGCCTTGATCCAGATATCTTTATTATTGGTGGAGGCATTGCAAAAGCTGGGAATATTCTGATTGAGAAGATTGAACAGCATTATCAAGAATATGCAAGATTTGGAACCATTGATGTCCCATTTGTTCTTGCTAAAACAGGGAACGACGCCGGCATTATTGGCGCGGCCAAATATACTATGAAAAGTAAATAGAGGAGATGACATGTTTTTAGAGGGTTACCACACCAAAGAAGCACATGAGAAAAGACCAAACTCAAATGTGCTTAACACGCAATTAATTTTTCAGAAACAGGTGCTAGGAAGAGTTATTAATTTTGACGAGAAGTCATATATTAAAACATTTTCTAAATCAGCAATGAAGTATGTGTTGCTTAAGTTACAATCACTGATGCAAGAAGATTTTGATCGATTTTTCGAAAGAGATCATATAAGTGATTTAGCTCAACCCATACCTCCATCTAGTGTCTTGAGTATCATCGTAGATACTTGCGACTTTCATGAGTTTGTAAAGAAATGTGTATTTGAAAAGGGTTTGACGTTTACCGAAGCGTTTCAATTTGCACTAAAAGTTCAGTTACAAAGAGAAAGAGAAAAACTCAATAGATACAGTAAACATGTCATTGATCATGTTGTTGAGTATGCTCGTATCTTGAATTTGCGATTTGCTTCAAATGTCAGACGTGTTCTGCTTGATCGACTACAGCGGTTGATCAAAGAAGATTTCATTTTTGTTTTAGATCATTTTATGCCAGAGATTTTCTTTCAGCCAAGTGATTACTTAAAAGGAATTATCTATCGCAAGAACCACAAAGAAGAGATATTTAATCACTTTTCGGTTTATTATCAAATTCCCATTTTACATTCTCAAGAGCCACTATCAGATGGTACATTACTCATGATGGATGTTGAAAGTAAAAAAATTACTCTTAATCCAAATGAAAAGGAAATCACCTCTTATTTAGAGATGATTGATACAGGAAAGAGATCTTTCATTATGGATCCTTTCGACGACAATAAATATAAAATCCATTCATTGATTACTAATTATCGTGATGTAAGACACTTACCTAGCTCATTTATTTTTCAACGAGCAATCTTATACTACACAGATGTCGTTGTTGCAGCTAAAGGTACAGCACTTACTGAAGAAGAATGGGGGTTACGTATTGGACATATTTTTAGAAAGTTTAAAGGCGAAGAAGTGCTCGTACGTTTACCAGGATTCGATGAATATATAAATATCGAAGAAACCTATGGCAGACAAACGAGTATTGAAATGTTTGCAGAAGAACCAGAATATTATGAGCCGCTTTTAAAAGCAATAGCAACAGTATACAAGAAACATCTAAAGAAGAAAGTAACAATCGTTGTTCCACATCTTCAGTTTCAGATAGACCACGAAACATTTCAATCTCATATTCGAACAGCGTTTAAGGGATATGGTATTGAAAACCATGTTGATGTCCTCTTTGAATGTGGAAATGAACAGGCGATGTTTGAAGTCGATGCACTTAGAGGTTCAGAAGGTATTTTAATCAATCTTGACTACTTAGCAGTCAACTATATACCAGATTTTATGTTTTCAAGAGACCCACTTACACGAACAATGTTATTCAAGCATAATATTTTTGCAGATTTGCAGTACACAAGATATACAATCAAGAATATCAAAAGAGTAGCGACAAGACATATCCTCTCAGGCTTCAACTTGCAAATTCCAAGTATCTTCCACAGATTACTTATCGCTGGATATAGAGAACTTGTGATCCCCATTCAAACGCCCTATCACTTTATTGATGAGATTGAACAGCGCATTAGAAATAAAGGGAAATACGCAGGTGTCTATGAAAAAGATCGCGAAAGAACCTTATTCTATAGAGATTACAAAGAGAAGAACAACTACCAACTCGGACAAACAAGACCTCACAACATCTTTAAAAAGCTAAAAGAACTAGAGGAAAAGGAAAAAGAAAAGGAAAAAGAAGAGGAAGAGAAGGAAAAGGAAGAGCAAGAAAAAGAAAAAGAGAACCAAGAAATAGATAACACAGAAAAAGATCCAAAAGATGAATAAAAATAACAAAAAGCTAAGTAAAGTGCGCAAAGGGGTTGCATTCGCTTGGCTTTTCTTATATAATAGTAACGCTCGTGTGTAAATGCGAGTAGGCTGTGAAATGGGAGGTTGCTGACACACGGATAGCCGTTGTCTAGGTGTTGGGTTTTCCTGTGGAGCAAGTCTATACAAGATTATAGGCGAAAGGAGCTTAAAAAAATGGCAAAAGATGTAATTAAAATTCGTTTAAAGGCATATGATCACAGATTAATCGATCAAGCTGCGAAGAAGATTGTGGAAAGTGCATTAAGAACTGGAGCAACCGTACAAGGTCCAATTCCACTTCCAACTGAAAAGGAAATCTTCACCATCTTACGTTCACCACACGTTAACAAAGATTCACGTGAGCAATTCGAACGTAGAACGCACAAGAGATTAATTCAAATCGTTGATCCAAATCCTAAAACGATTAGTGCATTAATGGATATCGATCTTCCATCAGGTATTGATATCGTTCTTAAAAAATAAAACAAACACAAGAAAGAGGTTAAATTATGGCCAAAGGAATCTTAGGTAGAAAACTAGGAATGACTCAAATTTTCAATGAAAATGGCACACTCATTCCAGTTACCGTCGTTGACGTGGCCGACAATGTGGTTCTACAACAAAAGACTGTTGAAACAGACGGTTATGTAGCAACACAAGTTGGTTTTGAAACGAAACGGGACAAAGTAAGTAACAAGCCTGAACAAGGGCACGTGAAAAAAGCTAATACAGCACCTAAGCGCTTCATTAGAGAAATCCGCTTTGAAGAAGTGCAAAACGAATTAGTGAATTTGACGGTCGGTGAACTTGTTAAGACAGATTTATTCAATGTAGGAGAAGTAGTCGATGTCACTGGTACTTCTAAAGGTAAGGGTTTTGAAGGTTCAATCACAAGACATGGACACCATCGTGGTCCAATGACCCACGGCTCTAGATACCACCGTGGTCCAGGTTCTATGGGTGCCATGAAAGGTAAGCTCAAAGGTAAATTATTACCAGGGCATATGGGACATGAAACAGTCACCATCCAGAACTTGAAAATTGCAGGTGTCGATATTGAAAATCAACTACTATTGATTAGCGGAAGCGTTCCAGGACCAAATAAGGGTCTTGTAATCGTCAAGTCTGCAATCAAGAGTGTTAAGTAAGGAGGGTCATCATGCCAAAACTTAATGTATTAAATCAAACAGGTCAAGCAGTTGCTGAACTCACCTTATCAGATTATGTATTCGGTATTGAACCACATCAACAAGCTTTATATGATGTTGTAAATGCTCAAAGATCAGCAATGAGACAAGGTACTCACGACGTTAAAAATCGTGGTGAAGTATCTGGTGGTGGTAGAAAACCATGGCGTCAAAAGGGTACAGGTCGTGCTCGCCAAGGTTCAACACGTTCACCACAATGGCGTCATGGTGGTGTCGTCTTCGGACCAACCCCAAGAAGCTATGCAGTTAAGATGAATCAAAAGGTTCGTCAATTAGCTTTAAGATCAGCATTATCATTCCATGCAGCTAACGGTCAACTTAAGATTGTTGATAGCCTTGCTATTGAAAATCCAAGAACTAAGTTATTCCAACAGATCCTCACTAACTTGGGTGTATCTGGAAAAACTTTAGTAGTTGCTACTGATTTCTCTGATAACGAGCTACTTGCTGCAAGAAATATTCCAACCGTAGCATTCTCACAAGTTAACCATGTCAGCGTATATGACATCCTTAACTGCAAGAATTTAGTCATCACTAAAGATGCGGTTGCAGCATTAGAGGAGGTATTGGGCAATGACTAAATACTACGATATTCTCAAAGCTCCAATTATTACTGAACAATCAACAAAATTAATTGAAAGCCAAAATCGCTATACCTTCAAGGTAGCAACAAATGCGAACAAGGTTGAAATTAAAAAGGCTGTTGAGACAATCTTCAACGTGAAAGTCTTATCAGTAAATACAGTTAACGTACTTCCCAAGTACAAAAAGATGGGTAAGTATGAGGGCTATAAATCAGCTTATAAAAAAGCAGTTGTTAAATTAGCAGAAGGTCAAAAGATTGACGCCTTCACAATTTAAAGTGAAAGATTAGAGGAGGTTTAACCAAATGGCGGTTAAAAAATACAACCCGACAACCCCAGGTCGTCGTGGCATGAGTGTGTTAACATTCGAAGAAATTACAACATCTACTCCTGAAAAATCACTACTTGAGCCATTTTCTCGCACAGGTGGACGTAACAACCAAGGTAAAATCACTGTTCGTCACATCGGTGGCGGTGCAAAAAGAAAATATCGTGTAATTGATTTTAAACGCAATAAAGATGGTATCATCGGTAAAGTCGCAACAATCGAGTACGATCCAAACCGTAGTGCTAACATTGCGCTCATCAACTATGTAGATGGTGAAAAGAGATACATCTTAGCTCCAAAAGGCTTAGAAGTAGGTATGGAAATTGTTTCAGGTGAACAAGTTGATATCAAGACAGGTAATGCATTACCCATTATGAGCATTCCTGTTGGTACAATTATTCATAATATTGAACTCTCACCAGGTCGTGGTGGACAAATCGCACGTTCCGCAGGTGCATCAGCACAAATTCTCGGACGTGAAGATAAATATGTTCTCTTACG
>JAEWVV010000119.1 GCA_023458995.1 Bacillota bacterium | reverse complement strand
ATGTAATCCATATTCAAAGCAGTGCTGATTGCTCTTACAACACAATCAGTTGTTTTAATGCCTTTAGGATGAGCGTTGTGTTCTTTAAACATTACTTGTTCCACCCTTCATTAAACCATTTAACAAGTTCTCTTGAAGAGTTGCTTTTAAATACTGGTCTTTCAAACCCATCAAGTCTTTCATAAACTGTGTACTTTGATTCGTTCCATGGACAGTCAATTTGAACTACGATTAGATTGTTGTTTGTCTCTATGTCAGCAATTCTAAAATCATCATAGAGTGGACCATTAACTGGGCAGTTGTTTTTAAACCATACATAACTTGATTCAAGATCAACTTTTCCACCTGCTTTGATTTGTTTGATGATGTTACCCATCTTCTTTGTTTTATTCGCTAAACTTGTATCTCTACAAAACCAATCAAACCAACCAGCTTTAATTTGAACTTTTACATCTTTGCTATCAAATTCACCTTCATTAAAATCTTGAATCCATTGTTCAAGAGGTATTTGCTTATCCATTGATACTACCTCCCAAATCAACTTTTCTAATATAGGCTGAGTATCTTGCATAACCATAACCTTCTGATTGAACTAGGATTCCAAAGTCTACTTCTTTTGCTGTGACAAGTATTGCGTGCCAAATGTCATTTTTATCAATGTACATCAAATCCTTATGTTCTTCTATAAATTTATAATCACCAAGCATGTCGTCTAAGAACTTATTAAACTGTTTGAATGGAATCTCTACTACTTTTTCAATCACAAATTCGTCTTGCGGTATGATTTGTTCCTTGAATGCTTTTCTTTCAAATTTGACCTTCATTTGCTATGCCTCTTTTCTAACCACTTTTCTTTGGTTACTACTATATATCAATAAAAAACGACTTATAGCAAGTCAATTTTTCACTATAGTGACTATTAGTTTGAGACTTCTTCAATATCGGTTAATACATTCTTGAACTCATCAATTGAACTGAGTTCTATTTTTTTGCCATCTCGTATTAAGTAGCATTCTGCAATAGAACCTTTATGTTTTAGATATCTTTTTACAATAACATCAACGAATCTTTCATCAAGTTCCATTAGGTATGATTTTCTTTGAAGCTGATCAGATGCAATCATAGTTGATCCTGAACCACCAAATAAATCTAAAACAACTTCATCAACTCTTGATGAATTAGAAATTGCTCTTCCACAAAGTTCTAATGGTTTCATCGTTGGGTGTTCTTCATTTCGTTTAGGTTTGTTGTATTCCCATATCGTATCTTGAGTGCGGTCATCAATAAAGTAATGAGCAGCACCTTCTTTCCATCCATAAAGAATTGGTTCATGTCGCCAATGATAATCTTGTCTACCAAGTACTAATGCGTTTTTTACCCAAATAAGACACTCAGCTAACTTAAATCCTGCATTCTTATAGGCATTTCTAAAGTTCAAACCTTCCGTATCAGCGTGACAGACATAGATTGTACCACCAGGTTTGGTGTTATCAAAGATATTCTTGAACGCATTAAAAAGAAAAAGATAGAAACTTTCGTCTCCCATCTTATCATTCTTAATCTTCCCAGCTGTACCTTCATAATCGACATTATAAGGCGGATCGGTAAACGTCATGTCTACTTTTTGTCCATCAAGTAATTTCTCAACACTATCTTTATCCGTTGAATCACCACACATGACTCTGTGAGTCCCAAGCTGAAAAATATCACCTAACTTAGCATAAGGTGTTTCACTAAGTTCATCTGAAGGATCGAAGTCATCATCTGTTGCATTATCCGGAACATCAGCTTCTAATTCTTCAAATCCGAACATACTCATATCCATTTCAATATTTGCAAGTTCATCCTCTAGTTTTGAGAAGTCCCATGAAGCGAGTTCTGCTGTCTTGTTATCTGCCAAACGAAAGGCCTTTATTTGCCCTTCTGTGAGGTCATCAGCAACAATACAAGGAACAGTTGCTAATCCAAGTTTTAGGCTTGCTTTTAGCCTTGTGTGACCAGCAATAATCACGTTATCACTTGTAATCACAATAGGTACCTTAAAACCAAACTCTTTAATACTATGTGCAACAGCATCTATTGCCGCTTCATTATTTCTTGGATTGTTTTCGTACGCTTTGAGTTCTGTTACTTGTTTCATCACTATATTCATTTACCCATTCCTCCTCATCTTTTTCTAGGCGTTTTGCCATTAGATCAATTTCCGCCTTTTTCTCGTTATACTCAATACCAAACTTCGTAATGAGTAAATATTTAATTGCAGCAATATCTGGCAGAGACTGTTTCTTAAACTTCGTGATTCGTTTCTTAGTTCCAGTCTTTGTCTCTTCAATTACTGTTTGTGTCTCTTCATATTCAAAACCAATAGCCCTTTGATATACAGCATCAAGCAACTTGTGTTTTAGTTCTTCATCACCATACTGAAATGCATCATTCAGCTTTGGATGTACTTTTCTCAGTTTGATAATCGTTTTCTCAGTGACACCTAAATATTCAGCAACATGTCTTTGTGTTGCCCGCTTAGATACCATCTCAGCAATTGATTTTAACTTACTCTCTAAATGCCCTGACTTTTCCCATCGTTCATATAGGTCTAGCAATTTCCCTTTCATATAATCACTCCAACTGTAGGTAAATAACTGTAATAGCTTACCAGTTGGAATACTACAAGTATCTCTGCAAAAACAAAAAAGAACT
Source organism: Bacillota bacterium (assembly GCA_023458995.1). Classification (GTDB taxonomy): domain Bacteria; phylum Bacillota_I; class Bacilli_A; order Acholeplasmatales; family Acholeplasmataceae; genus Peloplasma. The sequence goes on along the minus strand of JAEWVV010000119.1, from coordinate 5,693 downwards.
CATTTCTGAATTCTTTCATTAGTTTCTAGGCTGGTTTATAAAGCCAGTATTCCATAATTTTTTGTAACCGCCCTTTGGCTACATCTTTATACATTTTAATCTTATCACACACTTGACAGTTTCACAATGTTTCATCCCTGCTCAAGCCTGCTCAGCCTTGCCATTCAACAATTCTTTGATTTCTAGGAGAGCTTTATCATGTAATCGTCTAATAGTAGCTGTTGAAAAGAACATTAACTTAGAGATTTCACTCCAACTTAACCAATCAATATAGCGATGAATTAATACCCTTTTACAATCCGAATCATGTAATGCTTCAATAGTTGTGATTATTTCACCTTTAATAATCGGTAGTTCCTTTTTTAATGCTTTAATGATTAACTCATCATCAAGTGCTTTTAGAATCCACTTTTCAAATGGTGCTTTTAAACTCTTAGTGCCATCAACTCTAATCTGATCGTAATTGATTCCTGGTATGGAGTTTGCAAGACGAATGTATTCAGCAACTATCATTTCTAACTTTTCAATTTTCACTTGTGTATTGTGATATCTAGATAGATATTCTTTTATATTCATCCAGCTTCCTCCTTAAACTTACTTAAGACTTCAATATTAATCCATATACCAGTCGGTTCATCTGACCAAATCTTCTCTGCTATTTCTTTAACCACTAAAGCATCATCTTTCCAAAAACCCAATTCAGTCATACAGTCTTTTAACATCTTTTGCAGATTATCCGTGTCAGGCTTGGTAACTCGCCACTCAAAATTCTTATGTCTATTACCTTTTGGAAATTTCCATATAACATGTAATACAAGTGGACCATCATAAGGTATATCAGGTTTGAACGGTCTAAGATGTCTAATGAGCATCTGCCTAGCTGCTTTCACTTTCTCTGGTTTATAAAATATAGGTTTATTTCCAACCACTGCTACCTTAGCTTGTTGAGCTGTAACTGTTGGTGGTTCCATTAGTAGAAATAACTTCATCAACTTCGCTCCTTTTTTAGTTTTTGAGTCTGGCATTAAACTTGTGCTGACGTTGATGCTTCTGTTGTAGGGATAGGGCGATTTTAAAAGCCCTTATCCTACTACGACAGAGCGTCAGGTGTGCTGGTGGCGGTAGCTACTTATATATAAGCCCTTTCCGCCAGTTTTTGTGCCAGTTTTTTTCTGGCGGCAGATAGGGCTTTTCTTCCTTTCCGCCAATTTTGTATTTTTTGGCAGATTACGTGTCATTTTCCTTTCCGCCAGTTTTCTCATGTCTTGTAATAATACCTTTATGCGTGCTGTATTCATCGGCAAATTCATTCACTCTATCTCGTACAGTTCTTGATTTAATTCCAAGATACTCGGCTATTGTTTCTGCATTTGCTGTAGTACCATCTTCTGAACAGATATCGAACGCTCGATCGAACTCTTCTTTTCTTGTTTCAAAACTTTGACCTCTCTTGCCTGATTTGGCTAGGTTTGCTTCTGCTGAACCTTCTGAGTGAAGTTTGTCTAAATTACCAGCAGTATCAAGTACATGAATTGGATATTTAAACCAGAATGGTCTAGGTTTGAAGTTTTTAAATTCACGTAATGACGACTCTAATCTCCAAGCTGTATCTGATAGGTTATCTGCATAAGTTGTTATAAATTCTTCTGTTGTATCAAGTTGGATCATATCTAGTTGTGCATCAGGATCTCGTGCAAATACACCTGAACCAGACGCTCTATCCATTGCACGTTTAGAACCTTGAGCACCCTTAGAATGGTGATGACAATAAATAGCAGCTGAACCTGTTTCGTTACAAATCTTATCAAACTGATTACAGAATGCACCCATCTCTGAAGCATTGTTTTCATCCCCAGTAATGACTTTATAAATCGGATCTATAATAACTGCATCATATTGTTTGTTTGATATTCTTCTTATAAGTTTAGGCACTAGTTTATCAAGCGGAACAGCATGACCACGAAGGTTCCAAATTGAGATATCGTCGCTATGCTTTGGTGTAATCTTTAATGCCTTATAAATTTCAGCAAAACGATTAATAAATGATGCCGAGTCAATTTCAAGATTGATATATAACACTTTTGACTTTTTACACTTAAATCCTAGCCATTCCATACCTTCAGATAATGCTACTGCAAGTTCCATAAGCAAGAAAGATTTACCTGCCTTTGAAGATCCTGAAATTAACATCTTATGTCCACATCGAAGTACTCCTTCAATAAGTTCTTCGGGTAATGCTGGTGGAGTTAGCAGTTGCTCCTTTAAGTTTTCAAGTCCTGGTAATTCATCGTTAGCACCTTCAACAAAATCAAGCCAATCTATCCATGAAGTACGGCCGATATTCGTTGCAATTAATGTTTGTTCTTTGCCGTTTCTAGTAACCCCTGGCATCCTTGATAACCTCGAAGGATTGCGATTTTGTTTATCTACCTTTAGTCCATTCTTTTCTAAGTAATCGTAAAGGAAGTCTACTCGTTTTCTGTATTCTTCATAGTCCTTTGCATCAACCCTAACTATTGCATGAATGGATTTTCCTGCTGAACTTGTGAGCGTTGCAATTGGTAGTTCGAGTTTTCGATAAAATGCATCTTGTTCAGAAATAGGCATATCGTCTGATTCAACGAGAGCGTAAGTGAAGCAAGTAATGTTTTCATTCTTAACACCTGTACCATCTAAAGGATTAAAACGAATCCAAGCACCACATTCATCCTTCCAATCACCTATTGTTGCACCTAAATCATCAGGGTGTTTTTTAAGTGAATCTATTAGTTCTTGTGCAGTACGATCGTAAACGCCTTTTGATGGCATCCACTTTCCTTCTGAATCCTGCCATACATCGTTTGTAACATATCCGACTAAATCATCTGGTTTGAATAAAGTTTCAAGATAAAGGATTAACTGTTCCACCGGTGTCATTGTCTTTGGTATTTCATAAGTTATACCATCGCCATCATATTCAATGACATCCTCCCAATCTAAGCAACCATCTCCTACAAAAGCATGTGGAGTATAGCCATAAGTCTTTGCCATTTGAACTATTGTTCCACCTGTTATGGGATTTGAGCTACCACTGAAGGTAACCCATTTCCTTTCGCATTCATTTGCCTTGTATCTTGAATCATTTCTGGACCATTCATCCCATACTGAGCAGTCATAGCCTTCGGCTTTTAAAGCCATACCGACATTTATCCATTCTTGATAATTGAGTTCTGAAACCTTGATGTGTTTTAATGCTTCTAGTATGTTGTCCATAGTGTCCTCCTATTATGGTTGATAACTTGCAGCATCTAAGCCATGAGGTAAAAACCAACTGTTATTGGAAATTCGAGTAATCATCTTACTAGCACTATCAAAGTCCCATGTTCCAACATGATAGAATCCATACTTTTCAAGTAATCTGATTTGTTTTGGAGTTGCTAAATGCTCATCTTGTCTTGCTCTTAGTTTTTCAATAATTGAGCTTGCATGACCAAAGCATGTAATTGTGTCAGTTAAGATACCCATTCTCTCTAGATATGATTTTTGTCTTTCAGTCATAGGACCCATTTCCCACGGGAATGTTGGTTCGTAGTTAACCAAGTCTTCTGCTGAAATAGAAAGTGCATATTCAAGCGGATCGACATATTTTCTTTGACGTTTCTTCATTACAGCAAGTTCACGAGCAAGTGCAGCTTCACGTTCTTGAATAACATCATTTTCAGCTTTGCTTTCTGCTTCAAGCAAATCAATGCCGCACCCTGTATCCATAACCAATTTATCAATACGTTTTGAGATACTTTCATCTTTTGAAATAAGTGCTGAAGGTCTACATAAGTCATGACGCTCTGTCATCCATAAGAAATCAAGTAACAATAATTCTTTCTTACCAGGACTAAGTCTCATTCCTCTGCCGACCATTTGTTGATATAAACTTCTAACTTTCGTAGGTCTTAAAACAACTATGGTATCAACTGATGGACAATCCCAGCCTTCAGTCAGAAGCATTGAATTACAAAGAACATCGTATTCACCATTTTCAAAGTCTTTTAATATTTCGTCTCTATCAGGTGAATTGCCATTGACTTCAACTGCTTTTAATCCATGAACATTTAATAAATCACAGAACTTTTGTGAGGTCTTAACTAATGGTAAAAATACAACAGTCTTACGTCCTTTACAGTAGTCCACCATTTCTATTGCAATTTGATTTAAGTATGGCTCTAGGGCCCCACCAATTTCACCAACTGCATAATCTCCATTAGACATTCCTACGCTATGTATATCAAGTTCAAGAGGTATCATCTGTGCTCTAACTGGGCATAAAAATCCTTCTTTTACTGCTTGGTGCATTGAATATTCATAGGCTTTGCTATTGAAAAATTGTCCTAGATTTCTTTGATCTGCTCTGTCTGGTGTAGCTGTTACACCTAGTACTCTTGCAGCATCAAAGTGTTTTAATATTCGTTGATAGGTTTCCGACATCGAATGATGTGCTTCATCCACCACGATTATTTTGAAGTAATCCCTTGGAAATTTGCCTAGTCGTTTCTCTTGAGATAATGTTTGAACCGATGCAACAGTGACATTTAGTGGTGAGCCTATGGAGGTAGACTCTGCCTTTTCTAAAGCAGAATCTAACCCACTAGCAAATTTCAACTTGTCCGATGCTTGGTTTAGAAGTTCCCCACGATGAGCTAGGATTAATGCCTTACTTCCATCTTTGACTTCTTCTTCAACTACCTTTGAGAAAACGACCGTTTTACCTGTACCTGTTGGCAAAACAAGTAATGTATTTTTAAAGCCGCTATTCCATTGATTAAATATTGCATTAACAGCTTCATTTTGATACGGTCTTAACTCCATAGATTACCCCCTAAAACGGAAGATCATCTTCACTTATTTCAATGAAGTACTTAGGATCATAATCAATGAAACGGTCAAGATCATTGACTGTCTTTTCTTCACCAGATTGATTAACATATGTTCTTTGTTTGAAATGAGCACGTCCTTTTGAGCCTATTACTTTATTCCAATCCATTGTTAATTTTTCACCATGTTTCTTCTGTCCGATTGAACGGAAGAACGCAGAAATACGCCATTCTAGTGAACGATAAAGTAACAAGTCAAACTTAACAGTTGATACACCTTCAGGTGCTGATACTTGAACGGTAATTGAAGCTTTGTTACATGCAGGAACTTTTGCTCCGCCAGGGAATCTTCCTCTTTCAAAACCAGTAACTACAAAGTTATAGTCACCTTCGGGTAATAAAACGAACTCTTGTCCATCATTTTCTATCGTATCCGACCAATCCAAAATCATATTTTTAAAATTATTTACTTCTGACATAATTATTTATCTCCTTTATTGTTAGAAATTGTTTGTACTATTTTTGTCCAGTTAGGAATGATCCATCTGGTAATAAAATCGTCTGAATAAGTTGAAATATCAATATCAAGACCATAGTGACCTTTTGTTGCCACGATGACTTTTAAAGAATTCTCAGTAATTCCTGCTTCTTGAATCATGCTTTTTAGTTTTTCGAGTGTAGGACGTGCAGTCTCTTTTGTAGGCTCAGGTTGGCCCGTTTTAGGCAACACGTCCGCAAATAAGTGCGAGATCGAACTGAAAGCCAAGTCTAGCTCATCAGCCAAGCTGAAGCGATTTTTTGCATCCCAGCAAGGGTTATGAGTTGTATACATTACTCGTTTACCAC
>JAEWVV010000118.1 GCA_023458995.1 Bacillota bacterium | reverse complement strand
CTTGACTGCATCATGACATTTATAGGTTCTACAGCAAATGATGCATCCTTTCAAGCATGGGTAACTGATGTTACTGATCCCACAAATAGAGGTAAAGCAGAAGGATTAATATCGACAATGCCACTTTTAGGTATGTTAGTTGTTTTTGGTGTATTAGATGGATTCACGAAACAATCACTATGGAAAGAATTCTTCTTTATTGTTGGTCTTGTTGTCTTTATTTCTGGTTTTATAGGCTTATTCTTAATAAAAGATCAATCAAATCCTAAAAAGGATAGTCACTATTTGAGAGATTTAATTTACGGCTTTAAGCTATCAACCATTAAAAATCATTCGACACTCTACATTATTTTTATTTCTATCGCTTTATTAGGTGTTGCACAACAAGTTTGGTTACCTTATTTTATTATTTACTTTGAATTTTATATTGGTATGACAGATTATGTCATCTTACTCGGTGGTGTACTTTTATTATCATCTGTTGTAAGTATTATTGGCGGAAGACTTGTTGATAAGTATGGAAAGGCTAAATTTCTAATTCCATCTGTCTTTGGCTATATCATTGGGATGATTTTAATGTTTGTTCTAGGTGTAACGATTAAAGAACACTTAACACTGACATTTATCTTAACACTTTTAGCAGGCATATTGATGATGGGATCCTATTTAGTCTCAATGGTCATCTTAAATGCGCTTGGTAGAGATCTAGTTCCTAAGACACATATTGGTGTTTTTTCTGGTATTAAAATGGTATTCTTAGTTTTAATCCCGATGGTTATCGGACCATTCATCGGATCTGCAGTGATCAAACAAAGTTCATCAACTTATGAAGATGAATTTGGTATTTTACAATCAGTACCTATTCCAGGCATTTATCTAGCAGGAGCTATTGTTGGACTATTATCATTTATACCGATTATGTATGTTTATAAACACATCAAAAATCATAAGAATGCTGTAAAAGAAATCCAATAAAACAGGAGAAAAAGTTAATCAATGAATCAATTACTGACACCTTATGGCGAAAAACTAAATCATGATGAAATCTTAATCGAATATCCAAGGCCGCAACTCAAAAGAGATTCATATCTCAATTTGAATGGGTACTGGGACTTTCAGATGTCAAAAGAAGATGTGAGTTTAAATTATGATAAGAAGATTTTAGTCCCCTTTTCACCTGAATCCTCTTTATCGGGTGTTAACGCTATTTTATATCCTGATATGTATGCACATTATCAGAAAGTTTTGACGCTTGACAAATCATTTCTAAAAGATTATTTAATCATACATTTTGGTGCTGTAGATCAGACGTGTAAACTTTTTATCAATGACATCCACGTATTCACACACATTGGGGGATATACTCCTTTTAGTGTTGATATCACACCATATATTGATAAAAGCCTTCAAGTTAAAATCAATCTTGTTGTTAAAGATCTATCTGATACATCCTATTATTTAACAGGAAAACAAAGAATAAACAATGAAGGAATATTTTATACGCCACAATCTGGTATATGGCAAACTGTTTGGTTAGAATCCGTAACAAAAGACTATATTAAAGATTTAGTTCTTAAACCACTTTTTGATCAGTCAAAAATTGAAGTTGAGATTAAGAGTGATTTTTTTAAACCATATACTGTTCATGTTTATGACCAAGATAAAAATCAAATAAATACACATACATCAAGCACACCAAAGACAACAATTGGTTTAGATAACTTTATTCCATGGACACCTGAAAATCCATATCTGTATGATTTAGAGATTATCCATGGTGATGATCACATTCAAAGTTATATTGGTATGCGTCATTTCGAAAGAAAAAAAGATGAAAAAGGAATCATGCGTTTTTACTTAAATCATAAAGCTTATTTCCAATCAGGAGTCTTAGATCAAGGTTATTATAGCGACGGTCTATTAACCCCTCCCAGCGATCAAGCCATGATTGATGATATTAAGTTTATGAAATCCTTAGGATTCAACATGCTTAGAAAACATATTAAAATTGAACCACTACGTTGGTACTATCATTGTGATCGACTAGGCATGCTTGTTTGGCAAGATATGCTCAGTGGTTCTGAGTTTAAAAATGTTGTTTTCCATCACATTTTATCTATTCTTCATATTCATTTAAGTGATCGTTATAAAAAGCTTTTTGGTAGAACAAACAAAGAAGGTAAAAGCCTTTATGAAGCGGATCTTCGAGTGATGCTTGATTATTTAAAAAATGTGACATCGATTGTAACATGGGTACCATTTAATGAAGCATGGGGTCAATTTGAGACAAAGAGAATCACATCTTTGATTAGAAAACTTGATGATACAAGGTTAATTGATCATGCAAGCGGTTGGTCAGATCAAGGTGTTGGTGACTTTTATAGTAGACATATGTATTTTCAAAAGATCAAATTCTATCCAAGACTTGCAAAAAAACGTATTGCAGCACTAACTGAATTTGGTGGTTATAGTCTTCCTATCGAAGGTCACCGGTATAATGATGAAAAACTATTTGGCTATAAGACATATAAAACAAAAGAGTCCTTAGAAGAAGCTCTTAAGGTTTTATACGAGAAAGTGATCAGCAAACAAATTGAAAGAGGATTAAGTGTCATTATCTATACGCAAGTTTCAGATGTAGAAGATGAGGTTAACGGTTTTATCACCTATGATAGAAAGATTTTAAAAGTTTCTGATGAACTCATGAATGAGCTTAATCAGCATCTCTATGAAAAGTTTAATCATCTCTTTAAATAAAAATTAAGATTTGGATTCGTCCAAGTCTTTTTCTTTTTGTATAAGTTCTCTTTGGATTGTTTTCAAGTATGAATTAAGAATAATGTAAGTAAATAGATTTATATTCTTGGTAAAATATAATTGTCTTATGTGTTACATAAAAACACTTAAAAAGACTAAAGAAAGCATGTAAGGTGATATCATGTCAATAGATCAAAAAACAATGACGATTGATCAACTTCAAAAACGCATTGACGCATTAGAAAAAGAAGTTAAAGAACTTCGCAAGGTTAAAGAGGATGAAAACTTTGTAAGATTTCCATGGGCTGGAAATCTCGGTCAATGGAGTTGGAATTATCAAACAAATAAAGTAGTCTTCAATGATAAAAAAGTTTTGAGTTTAGGATATAATCCAAATGAAATTGATGAAATAGGTTTTGAATTTTTTACAGATAAACTTCATCCTGATGATTATGAAAATGTCATGACCAATATGCGTAATCACCTTTTAGGCATAACAGAAGCCTATGAAGTTGAATATAGAATTAGACATAAAGATGGTCATTACCTCTGGTATTATGACAGAGGTATCATTACCGAAAGAGATCATTTAGGTAAACCACTCATGCTTCATGGTATAGTTTTTGATATCACTGAGTCAAAAGTAATTGAACAACGACTCATTGATTTGTCTGAAAGAGATACGCTAACTCGCTTATTTAACAGACGTGTCTTCTTTGAACATTTAACTATGCAAGTTGAAGATACCAACAATCATCCGTTTTCGCTTATTATGTATGATATCGATCATTTTAAACTAATCAATGACCGCTATGGACATCTTGTTGGTGATCAAGTTTTATTAAGCCTATCTAATATGATTAAACATGATATTCGAGAGAGTGATTATGCCTACCGTTATGGTGGTGAAGAGTTTTTCATTCTTTTACCGCATACAAATTATGAACAAGCCATTCAAATAGCGAAAAGACTTCATGGAAATATCCAAACCAAAAAATTCCCTGATGTAGAGAAAATCACAATCAGTATGGGAGTTGTCACCTACCAAGAAAATGAAACGATTGATGATGTTGTTAAGCGTGTTGATGACTTACTCTATGATGCAAAACGTGCAGGAAGAAACACCATCAAATACTAACAATCAACCACTCTTAAAAGAACTTATCAATTCTATAAAAAACGCTACATTATCATAAAAAAAGTTAAAAATTCGTTATGCTCAAAGATGATTTTTATAAATTTCTATGATATAATGTGTGAGGATTAAAGGAGATGAACATAATGCAAGTAAATGGTAAAAACTACAAAGGCAAGCACCTCAAAAAGAATAAATTAAAAAAGGCACAGCTCGCTGGTAAAAAAGTAATTCGTAACAAGATTGTTAAAGGCGAATAAAAAAAGACGGGAAGTCTTTTTTTTATCTCTGATCTGCAAGTTTTGCTAATGCGTCTTTATTTAACCTAAAAGTGATCCAGTCATCTAAGGGGACTGCACCTAAACGTTTGTAGAAATGAATTGAGGATTCATTCCAAGTTAGACACATAAAATCAAGTCTTTCACATTCTTTTTCAACAGCTAGTTTTGCTAAAAAACTAAACATACGTTTTCCAAAACCTTTACCTCGATATGCTTCATCAATAAAAAGATCTTCTAAGTATAGATTAGCTTTACCTAAGAAGGTTGAATAGGTATAAAAATATAAAGCAAATCCTATGGGTTCATCATTGTAATAACAAAGTATGACTTCAGCTTGATGTAAATCAAAAAGTGATTTTTCTATCTTTGAGACAGTTGATGTCATCACATGTTCAAGTTTTTCATAATGTGCTAATTTTTTAATAAAAGCATAAATCAGTTCACTGTCTTTCCTATCTGCAATACGAATTTTAAAATGTTGATCTGGACTTTGATAACTTGTCATATGAATCCTCCATCGGTGATACTTGTCTAATGTTATTGTATCAAAAATAGAAGCAACAACATAGGCAATTTATGTTATAATGCCAAAGAAGGATGTGTTGATATGATCGTATTAGTTGGTGCAAGTGCGAGCGGAAAAACAGAACTTGCAAAACAACTTTATCAGACTTATGGTTACACCAAATGTATTACAACGACAACAAGAGAACCACGAAAGAATGAAGTTGATGGTATCGACTATCATTTCTTATCACCTGAAACATTTAATGAATATCAAAAAAATGATGCGTTCTATGAAGTCACACACTACAATGAATATGCCTATGGTATACAAAAAAAAGATGTTAACAGTGAAGGTGTAGTC
>JAEWVV010000117.1 GCA_023458995.1 Bacillota bacterium | reverse complement strand
GGATAACGATGTGTTAATCCAGGAACGGGTGAATCATGATCTTCATGAAGTGGGTCAAGTAAGTCATTTTTACCTTGAATAAGTTCACCACTAAAAGGAACAGCTTGCTGTCTAATGGGACACATAGGGTCAAGCGGATTAATCAGTGTTAAATAATAGGGCGTAATCGCCATTCTTAAATGACCTAAAATTTTATGTATTGTATCTTCTTCGGTAGAAGTCAAAGGTATATATTTTTTTAGCTCTTCAGCTGATCTTATCCGATTTGCAGTTTGCCATTTCCAATCGTTCCACTCTTCATCGGTAACATGAGGAAAAAAGATTTTCTTTCTTTCTAAATAGGATTGATTAAGTTCAAGTTTCATACATTTCTCCCTAAGCGTATTTTTTCATAAATAATTCTCTTAGCATCTTGTTTGTTCTAAAGATATCTAAAGTAATCTCAGCATGATGTTTGGTATAACCATTACCAATCATCATATTGACGTCTTTACCAACACCTTCAGCACCAAGTGCTGCTTTTGTAAACGATGTTGCCATACTGAAGAAATAAACAATGCCATCATCTTTTGTCGATAAGATCGATGTCATTTCTGTCGATGGAACATTAACGACATTGATGGTCAAATCTGCCAATTTGCCATCTGTTAAAATCATCATTTTTTCATATACTTTAACACTAGAAAGTGCATCTTCAATCAAGATTTCATCAACAAGATTAAGTTGTTTAAGCATGTCTGCTTGAGAAACTTCATTGACGAGTCCAATAACTTTTCCTTTGGGTCCAACTTGTTTTTTTGCCATATAACTGCATAGTAAACCTGATTTACCTGCAGCACCAATAATAAAAACTGTATCATCTTTTTTCGCAAGTTTTTTAACTTGTGCTGGTGCTCCGCAAACATCAAGTGCTGCTAACACCAACTTTTCATCTAAATCATTGGGTATTTTTGCATAAATCCCTGAATCAAATAAAATCGCTTGTCCTGTGATTGTCACCTGTTCATTTGATAAATTGATTTCATGAATCTCTTCGATATAAAGAGGGGTGAGAGATAAAGATACAAGTGTTGCAATCTTATCTCCTTTTACTAAACTTTGATCATGATACAAATCACCAACTTGTTTAACAACACCAATGAGCATACCCCCGCTTTTTGTTACTGGGTTCTGCATTTTACCTTGCGCCTTCACGATGTCTTTAATCATGATTTTCATTTTTTCAACATCATGACCACTCGCTTCTTTCAGTTGATGAAAAGATGCACTATCAATATTTAAAACTGAAACATCAATTAAGACTTCAGTTTGTCCACATACTGGAGTTGAATCAATCCTAAATGCAGCTTGTGGTAAACTCCCCACAGGATCTAAAACGCGATGAGTTCCAAAACGTGATTCCATATTATTTATCCCTCCGAATGCCTAAGATATTTCGTGCTTCATCAGGTGTCGCGATTTCTCTACCATAGGACTTCGCGATACTGACTACTTTTTCTACAAGTTCTTTATTCCCTTTAGCAAGCACACCTTTTTCGATAAACAAATTATCCTCTAAGCCAACTCTCACATGGCCACCATATTTAATCGAAAGTTCTGCAAGTGAAAACTCATAACGTCCAATACCTGCAACACTAAAACTACTACCCTCAGGAATGCTTTCTCTCATAAAATGAAAATCTCTTTCTTCGCCGGTCATTCCACCATTAACACCTAAAACGAATGAAAAGTGCATCGGATCTTTAATCAACCCTTTTTTATGAAGACGAAGAACCATATCGATATGTCCTTTTTCAAAACATTCGAGTTCAGGGAATATTCCTCTTTCATAAATACGAGATGCAAAGTATTTAATATCATTTTCTGTATTAACAAAAATATCGTCTCCACCAAAATTTAGGGTTCCACAATCTAATGTACACATCTCTGGATTAAGGAGTGTTGGTTTCAATCTTTCATCTCTAGACATACCAACAGCACCACCCGTTGATGGTTGAATAATCACATCAGGACAACGCTTTAAAATAGCCTTCATCACTCTTTCATAACGAAGTTTACTTTGTGTCGGTGTACCATTATCATGTCTCACATGAAGATGGATGATTGAAGCACCAGCCTTATAGGCTTGATAAGCTTCTTCAACCATTTCACTTACTGTATAAGGAACATAAGGATTTTGTTCTTTTTTAACCTCTGCACCTGATATCGCACATGTGATAATCAGTTTATTCATGATTGACCCTCATTTTATCTTTAGGAACAACACATGTACCATACGCTTCTGTTGTAAGAATCTTTTCAAGCAATACATCTGCAGCAGATGCACTAATATCTGGTCTTGCTTCAATCACTTTAAAGCACTGAAAATGCATACGTCTTGATGTATTTCCAACCGTAATGATTTCACCAACAACTTCAATAAAATCACCAGCATAATGTGGTGCTAAAAAGTCAACTTTTTCATAAGCTCTAAATAAACCTTCATCTCCATCCATATGAATTAAGAGTTCGGTTGCTACATCACCAAATAAACCTAATATGCGTGCACCATCCACAAGGTTTCCACCATAATGTGCATCATGCATTGATAATCTTAAACGATGAACGACTTTCATGTTATACCTCCATCAAACGTACATCATCAACATATAAGTAAGCTTCTGTTTGATTAATAATTTCTTCAACTGAAACATCTGGATGTCTTTCAATTAAATGAAGACCATCCTCTCTAACTTCAATAACACCAAGTTCTGTTACGATTAAATCAACTTTCTTATACCCTGTTAAAGGAAGTGAACAACGTTTTTTAATCTTAGGAATTCCCTTATTGGTATGCGTGGTTGCAATAATCACTTTTTTCGCACCTTCAACTAAATCCATGGATCCCCCCATACCTGGAACTAACTTCCCAGGTATAATCCATGAAGCAAGCGAACCCTCTTCATCAACTTCAAGCGCTCCAAGCACTGTAACATCTAAATGACCGCCGCGAATCATAATAAACGATAACGAAGAATCAAAGAATGCAGCATGTTTCTTAACAGTAGCAAACTGTCCTGAAGGATTCGTTAAATGAACACATATCTCTTCATTTGCTGCTAATGCGCCTAAACCAACAATTCCGTTTTCACTTTGCAAATAAATATCTTGATTTTCAGGAATATAGTTTGCAACAAGTGTTGGAATACCAATTCCTAAATTCACTAAATTCCCTGGTTTCAATTCTTTAGCAATACGTTTAGCAATAATATCTTTACTATCCATGTTTACACCTCCACTAAGTAATCAACAAATGTATGTGGTGTAATTACCACTTCAGGATCGATTTCTGAAACACTCATATCGACTAAAGCAACCACATGATCTGCAGAAATTGCCATTGTTGGATTAAAATTTCTAGCTGATCCTTTATAAACTAGATTTCCTATGTCATCTGTCTTATAGGCATAGATTAACGCTAAATCTGCACCAATAGGTTCTGATAAAATATAATCTTTTCCATTAACTTGAATAATTTGTTTACCTTCTTGAACAGGTGTATGAAGTCCGGTTGGTGATAAGACACCACCTAAACGTCCACCATATGCTCTTATTTGTTCAACAAATGTTCCTTGTGGAATCAGTTCAACTAAAATCTTCCCTTCACTCATCAGTTTACCTGCATTGGGATTTGTTCCAATATGGGTAACAATTAACTTTTTAACTTGATTGGCAAGTAATAACTTACCTACACCTTGTTCTGGATACCCAGCATCATTACAGATGATTGTTAAATCTTTCACTTTGGATTCAACCACCCAGTCAATTAACTTTTCAGGTGTCCCGCACGTCAAAAATCCTCCTACCATTACACGCATGCCATCACTAAGCAACGATATAAATTTTTCCTTTTCAATCCATTTATTCATGTTCTTCGTCCTTTCTTGGCATGAGCATGGCTTCACCAGTCACTGCACATTCATGATTTTCATTCCAAACTTCCGTCGTAAAAATCACTCTATTTTTGTCTAGAATTATTTCTTTTACTGTTATCATAACTTCTAACTTTGTATCGGGATATACAGGTTTTAAAAACTTTAAACTCTGCGAGCAGTAAATCATTCCACCACCTGGAAACTCTAGACCAAACACCTTCGAAAACAGTGATCCAACAAGCATTCCATGCACAATAGGTTTTTTAAAAATGGTTTTTGCACAATAAACCTCATCATAATGTGCCTTGTTAAAATCTCCTGTAAGTTTCGCGAACTGATTCACTTCATCTTGGGTAATCATACGTACATAACTCTTTTTGTCACCAACATTAAATTTCCGAATCATCTAATAAACTCCTTTTCCTTAAAAAAAA
>JAEWVV010000116.1 GCA_023458995.1 Bacillota bacterium | reverse complement strand
AAATTATTAAAGAGGCAGGTCTTGTTGGATTAGGAGGAAGTGCGTTTCCTACTTATATCAAATTAAACACACAAGATCCAATCGATGTTGTCATTGCAAACGGTGTTGAATGTGAACCTAATCTAATTGCAGATTACTCACTCATGATGAATACACCTCGTGAGATCATTAAAGGTCTTATTTATACAATGAAAGCTTCAGGAGCAAAACGTGGTGTTATCGCAATTAAGAAGAAATACAAAGAAATCGAAGAACGTTTGAAATTTGTTCTTCAAGAATTTACTGAGTATGACATTACAGTTGCAACCGTTGGTAATTACTACCCACAAGGTTGGGAACTTGCAATGATTAAAAATGCTTTGGACATTACAATCCCACAAGGACAGTTACTCTCTAAGTATGGCGTATTAAACTTTAACGTTTCAACATTACAAAGTATATATAATGCTGTTAAAAAACGTTTACCTGTACTTGAAAGACTATTCACAATTAGCGGTGATGGTGTTCAAAACAAGAGCTTCAAAGCGCGTATTGGTACACTTGTCACCGATATGATTACACTTGCTGGTGGCTATAAAGATGAAGAATCACCCAAAGTGATGATTCTCGGTGGACCTATGATGGGGACCAACATCTTGCGAGATGATGTCGTCATGACACATACAACCACAAGCTTAATTGTGTTGAATGAGAAAAAGGAAAAAGAAGAACCATGCGTGCATTGTGCATCATGCGTCTACTCATGCCCTGTTCAAATTCAACCCGTTCAAATTATGAACGCTTATAAAACAAGAGATAAGGATGCACTTAAGATGCTTGAAGTTAATAAGTGCATTGAATGCGGACTTTGCTCATATGTGTGTCCTTCAAAGATTCATTTGACAGAATACATGCGTAATGGCAAACGTTTCGCAAGCAAATAGGAGGGCAACATGCAAGCTATAAAACAAACAAGTCCCTATATTCGTAAGGATGTCAGCACAAAACGGATGATGATTGATGTGCTAATCGCATTAATCCCAGTTGTCGCTTTTTCGATTTACCGTTTTGGTGGTGATGCCGTAGTTCGTATTCTTGTTTCACTTGTTGTCATGATTGGTTTAGAAGCACTTATTTTTGGTATTGTTCATAAACCAGCAAAAGCTGATAAGTGGATTGAACGCGTTAAGTCACGTTATCAAGAATTTACCGTTAATAATATTACTGCTCCAGCAATCAGTGCAATTATCTTTGCTATGTTAGTACCAAGCAAACTTCCTATTTATGCAGTTATCGCTGGTGCGGCATTTGGTATCGTGATTGCAAAAATGCTTTTTGGTGGATTAGGATCAAATATCTTTAATATTGCAGCGGCAGGTCGTATTTTCATTGCACTTGCTTTAACGAATATGTTTGATGGAACTTATGTAGGTGTTGATTTAGTTGCAGGAGCAACCGCTCTTACAACAATTAGATCAGGTTTAGGATTCCCAGGAGTTCTTAATAGTTATTCACTTGGAGAATTATTCTTTGGATTTATCCCAGGAGCAATGGGTGAAATCAGTGCAGCAGCTATTTTAATTGGTGCTGTTTACTTACTGATTAGAAAATCTGCAGATTATAGAGTTATGCTATCTACAGCGGTAACATTTACAGTATTAATGCTTTTCGCAGGTCTTGCATTATACCCAGATATGGCCATTAAATACGTATTATTCCAACTCTTCTCAGGTGGTTTACTGTTTGGTATGGTCTTTATGGTAACTGACCCAGTCACTTCACCTGTTACACGTCCCGGCCGTTGGCTCTATGGATTATTAGTCGCAGTTGTGATCGTTTTAATCAGATTATTTGGAGCATATCCAGAAGGTGTTGCATTCGCAATCTTATTTGCTAACATGTTTGTTCCACTCATTGATTATCCAAAATGGGCAACAAACAAAATTAAACCAACTTTTATAGCAGGATATGTCGTGTTACTTGTTATCTTTAGCTTGGTGGTATTCTTCGGCGTAGGAGGTACCTTCTAATGAAAAAATTATTTGAAAAACCAATGTTTCATTACACATTTGTTCTTACAATCGTGGCACTTGTATGTGGATTAATGATTGGTGGTATGAATGCTATTACTGCGCCAATCATTCAACGTAACTTAGATGAAGCAAAACGTGAAGCATACCAAGAAGTTCTACCAATAGGTCAAAAGTTTGATGAAATTAAGCTTGAAGGTATCCAAGGGGTACCTGCAACCATTAAGTCGGCAGTTGTTGGTAAAGACAATGCGGATAAAGTTGTTGGTTATATTTACACAGCAGATGGAACAAACCAACACGGTTCAATTACTATTGTTATTAGCGTTGATGCTAACGGAAAGATTTTAGGTGCAAGCATTTTATCAATCAATCAAACCAAAGGTATTGAAGATACAAAGAGCAACCTACAAAGTTTCGTTGGTGCTCAAATTGGATCAACAACACCAACGGGAGATATTATTTCAGGTGTTACAAACAGTTTGAACACTGTTAAAGCACTCCTTGGTGATATTTCAACAGCACATGGCTTACTTGCCGGTGCTCCAGCTGATCCTTATGTTGAAGCATTTGGTGAAGGCTATACATTAACAGTTGATACGACCTTCGTACCAACTACTAACATTACAGCAAAGAAAGTTGCTAAAGATGCTTCAAATAATGTTGTTGGTTATTCATACACATTGACTGGTATTGGCGACTATTACAACGATTACACACAAGAAACAACATCAGGAAAAGGTATTACCATGGAAGTCTTATTCGATGATGAGTATAAAGTGCTTAACATCTTTGTACCGGAAGATACTTATCAACATACTGTAGGATACCGTAAACATATCTTGACCTATGTTGCAAAATTTGTCGGTAAGACACCTGCTGATTTCACAGCAACCATAACAGATCCAGTTGCAGGAGCTTCCTATACAGGTGATCTTGTCAACGTCTTATTAAACGCATTACTTGATGAGGTGAACTAAGATGAAAATGAATAAACAAAATCTATGGTTACTCATTAATACAGGAATTATTATCGTTGTTACAGCATTGTTTTTGATTTTGACTCATTCAGTAGTTCCTAAAAATCCAGAAGATCTTCTTTTTGGAAAAGTAGTTGAACTTAAAAATGAAACAGATGTTGAACGTGCTCCACTTACAGGTAGTTATGCAATTGTAGATTATAAAACAGAAGCATACAGTGGAAAGACTTTCTTAGGAACTGTATACAATGTTAAAGTAAAAAACAATTATACAATTAACGAAGATTATGACTTTGGTATGATTGAATTACTCGTTTTAATTGACCCAGCTGGTAAGGTGAAAGTACAAATTGTTGAACTCAACCAATCGGATTGGACAGTAAAAGGCATTCAAGCATACATTTATGAAAAATATCAAGGTATTACTTATACTTCAGTAGCAGCTATTCCATCATATGATGCAGCAGATGTTACTGCGGGTGCTACAGCAACTGATAGTACAGGAACGATTAAAGAAATCATCCAAAAAGCTATCGATATTCATTACGATCTTATTGTTGATGATCCATATGTGACAATGTATGGTGAAGGTTATGTGATTTCTGACGATGCAACATTCACTGCATCACAGTATGTTACAAAACGTGAAATTGTTAAGAATGCTTCAAATGGTATCCTCGGTCATATTTACACATTAACGGGTACTGGTGATTATAATAATGGTGAAGAACTCGTTTCTGGTCATTCAATCACACTTAAGGTTGCATTTAATGTGGATGACGAAGTCTTAGGCGTTGTTATGCCAGAAGGTACATATGGACATACGGGTGGTAACCGTCAAACGAAGATTCAAAGTTATGTTGATCTCCTTGTTGGAAAAACTATCTCTGAATTCACTGCAACACTTAACGGTGGCGTTGATCTAGTAACGAACGTAACATATACAAAAGATTTAGTTGATATCTTAATTGATGCACTGATTGAGGAGGTTGAATAACATGACAGAAACTAAAAAAGTACCTGCTAAAAAAGCAGAACCTGTTGTAGAAAAAGAACCTTCATTATGGGATATTTTTACAAAAGGTATTTGGAAAGAAAATGGAGTCTTTGTCACTGTTTTAGGATTGTGTCCAGCTCTTGCAGTCACCAATTCATTTGAAGGTGCATTCGGTATGGGTATTCTTGTCGTCTTAGTCTTAATGATGACAAACTCATCTGTTGCTCTAATTCGAAAAGTAGTTCCTGATACTGTGCGTATCCCGGTGTATGTCATTATCATTGCAACTGAAGTAACCATCTTAAAGATGTTAGTTGATGCATTTGCTCCAGCACTTGCAACTGAACTCGGTGTGTTTATTGCACTCATTACAGTTAATTGCGTCGTGTTTGGTCGCGCTGAATCATTTGCGTCTAAAAACACTGTTTTAAGATCATTACTTGATGGTGCTGGTGTTGGTATGGGTTATGGTCTTGCAATCGTGATCATTGGTTTCTTGAGAGAATTCTTAGGAACTGGTGCGATTGTATTA
The DNA here is from genome assembly GCA_023458995.1 of Bacillota bacterium. Lineage (GTDB taxonomy): Bacteria > Bacillota_I > Bacilli_A > Acholeplasmatales > Acholeplasmataceae > Peloplasma. Next base: position 2,817 of record JAEWVV010000116.1, on the reverse strand, counting down.
GGTAAAACCTTACCTCTAGGCTTTGAATATACGTTGTTTCAAGGATTAGGTTTGAGTAAATATGCATTTGCAGTTTTAGTCCAACCCCCAGGAGCATTTATCGTTATTGGTATTCTACTTGCCATTATTACAGCCACAAAACAAGCAAAGGGGGCTAAGAAATAATGAACTTAATTGCGATTTTAATCTCATCAATGATTATTAATAACATTGTTTTAATGCAGTTCTTAGGACTTTGCTCATTCTTTGGTGTTTCAACAAAAATGAAGTCTGTTGTTGGTATGGGACTTGCTGTTATCGTAGTCATTTTCCTATCAGCCGCAATCACATACCCACTTTATAAGTATGTTCTTGTCGGACTCAAGATTGAATACATCGATACAATTGCTTTCATTTTAGTTATTGCATCTCTTGTTCAACTTACTGAACTTGTAATTAAACGTTTTAGTCAAAGTCTATATAAGGCGCTTGGTGTTTATCTACCTTTAATTGCAACAAACTGTGCCGTATTAGGTGTTGCATTAACAAATGCAGTAACCGCTGAAACTTATCCAGAAGCATTGATGTTCGCACTTGGATCAGGTTTAGGCTATGCATTCATTATTATTACATTTACAGCGATTCGTCTTCGTCTTGACTCTGCTAACGTACCCAAAGCAATGAAGGGTCTACCTATCGCATTCGTGACCGCAAGCTTAATGGCTATGGCGTTCATGGGATTATCAGGTATTATCTAATGCAATTCGTTATTGTTGTATTAGTCATTGCAGCGTTCATTGGTTTATACATGGGTGCGATGTATTTAAATTCAAAAGTTGCAATTCCAGAGTCATGTAAGGAAGCGTATCTTGAAGCACAAGCATGTGAATCTTGTTCCCGTAAAGGTGGAAAAAGTTCATGCAGTTTTAGTGATACTCTTGAATTTATGAAGGAGGTCAAATTATGATGGAAGCATTATATCCCTTTATTATATTAAGTGCGCTTGGGATACTTTTAGGTGTTGTCTTATCACTTGCAAATCGCTATTTACAAGTTCAAGAAGATCCCCGCATTGATGATGTTGAAAAATTATTACCAAATTATAACTGTGGTGCTTGTGGGACCCCAGGGTGTAGAGCTTTTGCTACAGGAATTCTTGAGGGTGAAGTTAAAAACTTATCAAGATGTAAGCCAGGTAAAGTAGATAAGCATTATAATCCTATCCTAGCTTATTTAAAAGACCATCCAAATCCGGATGGAACGATTGTTGATGTAAAGATTTAGGACAACTATTGTCCTTTTCTTTACTCATAGAAAATTTGTATTTGAATTGAGGGATGCCCGTGAAAAAAGGGTTTGTCATTGTATTAATGCTTTTGATTGCACTGAGCTTAGCCTCATGCAAGAAAAAAGAAGTTTATAATTTTAATTTCTATGATTATATGGATACATTCATCAGTATTAGTGTTGCAACCGAAAGCGAAGCACGTAGAGATGAATTAAAAGAAGATATCAAAGAAATTTATCGAACATATCATGAATTAACAAATAACTATGCACCGCTTTCATATGATTCAGGTTTCAAAGAAAATTTATTTTCGATTAATCAAAGAATTAATGAAGATATCGAAATTGATCTTGAACTCTATGAAATCTTAAATAAAGCAGAAGTATTTAAAACATTGACGAATGGTTATTTTGATATATCCATTGGTAAAATGGTTGATATTTGGAAAGATGTTATTTTGGATGAACAATCGGGTTATATGCATAACGATATACCTAAAGAAGTTTTTGATCAAATCATTAGCGATTTGGAAAAAATTAACGTGATTGAAAATCCATATACACTCAGTATCGTTGATAACAAATACTATGTTCGTCTGAATCATGAAGATGTCAAACTAGATTTGGGTGCAATTTCAAAAGGATATGCAACACAATTGGTTTATGATTACTTTATAGAAAATGGTGTTGATTACTTCTCGATAAGTGCTGGAAGTAGTTCAATCTCACTTGGCAAAAAAATCGATCGCAAATCAGAAATGTTTCATATTTCACTTGCAAATCCAGTGAAAACATCAAACACTTATGGAATGGTTTATGTTCAAAATAAAGCAATCAACACGAGCGGGAATTTTGAGCAGTACGCAACTTACGAAGGTTTACGTTATCATCATGTTATTTCGCCAAAAACGAAATTACCCGCACAATACTATCATACTGTAACGATACTAGGTGATGATGCAGGTTTACTTGATGCTTTATCAACGGCTTTGTTGTCGATGCCCTCCGATGTATTTGATACATTCATGAGTCAACATCAAGAAGAGTATAATCTTGAAGTTATTCGTTTCAATTATAATGAAACAATTTCTACTTATTTATTAGACACTGTATTCGAGGAATTTTAAATGAAGAATATGAATCAACAGAAAAAGCGAGATATGATCTTAGTCGGTTTGCTCTTTGTATTACTTGGAGGAGCATTTCTACTGTTTAGATTATTTGCTTTTAATGAAGATGCAGCATTAGCTAATGTCTATTATGGAAATTCAAATAATCCGATTGTCACGATTGATTTCATGAAACAATCAATCAAACGTCATTATGATCAAGATGTACCTGCCGAATATGACCTAGACTATCCATTAATCAATGAAACCGATCATACCATCACCATACTTGGTGATTATACCGTTGATGGCGTACGACAAATCGTCGTTATACGCTATGATTTTGGTAAACGCAGTGTACAAATTATTGAAGAATCAAGTCCTAACAATATATGTAGTAGAGAAGGAGAATCAACAGGTTGGCCTTTGATTTGTTTACCCA
>JAEWVV010000115.1 GCA_023458995.1 Bacillota bacterium | reverse complement strand
AAAAAAAGAGCCATTAGATGGCTCAAGGTTCTACAACGTAAACATATTGGTTCTTCCCTTTACTCTTCACATCATAAAGCACTTTATCTGCTTGTCTAATTAAATCATGTCGTTTAGTAGCTTTCATAATACCGATGGAAACGGTAATTCCCTTTTCATCAGGAGGAAAAAGGATACGATTTGTCTCATCAACAATCGATTCAGCTATTTCTTTAACAACATCATCAGGTTCCCAAAATAGACCTACAAACTCATCACCACCTAAGCGGTAAAAAGCATTATGGTTTGACTGATGCTTTTTCAAAACATTCGCAAACGCTCTTAAGTAATCATTACCAACACTGTGGCCATACGTATCATTAACCGGTTTAAAATCATCGATGTCAAGATATAACACATGGAAATTAGGCCATAGGTAGCGTTCGCCATAATGGTAATCCATCGTATATTTATTAAATAATCCTGTGAGTGAATCACGGTGTGATTTTTCATAATTCAACTCTTCAGCATTCATTCCTTCAGTAACTTCAGTGATAAATAAAATAATAATCTTATCTGTCTTATCAATTGGAAGTAGATCAATTGTAATCCATCGTCTAGTATCTGTAATGATTGGAAGTGTTACAGTTGATTCATTTGAAAAGTTATATGCATGCTGATAGATATACTCCAAGTGCTTTTGAACACCCGATACTTCTGCATACTTATTATTTGGGTCATACTGTTTAATTAAATCATTATATTTAATTTGTTCTGTATCTTCAAGACCAATCACCTGAAAAGTTCCTGAAATGATCGATAAAAAAACATTCTTTGGGTCAGAAACTTCTGCATAACAAATAATGCGGTTACTTTTACCTAAAAGAACGTCGTGTATCATATCGAGATGATAAGTATCTTGTAGCGTCTTGAATGCACGATCAAAATGAGGATTTTTCATCTTTGTACCTCTTGAACTATTACATCTATTATAGACTACAATTTAGAAATATGTAAAAGCTTAATGAATTCTTAATAATCACTGTCTATCATTACTTGATAGCTTAACTTCGACTAGATTTAGGAATACTGCTCTAATGCCATTACCGATAATCCAAATCACTGTATAAAGGACCCCTTTAAATGACCACGCATTACCTAAAGCAAAATAAAGCATATTTGCGACACTGTGTTCAAACTTTGCAAGAATAAAGATGGTTACTGCAAAGATGACGATTAGTACTTTAAGTAAATCTAATTTCATCGCCTTATATCCTTGAACACCAACATACATCATCATGCCACAAAATATCGATAAGACGAGTGCTTGATACCAGGTGCGATCAAGTTTTGATGAAACCATGAGAACAGCTTGATTGATGACACTATCTTGTCCAGAAAAGCGAAAAAGTAATCCCACAAGACTGATGCCTATCAAATTACCTATAATTGTTTTTCCTAAGATGATTAAATAACCTTTTGTATAAGGTAATAAGTAGCCAACTTTTCCTGTATAAAGATAATAACCTTTTGAAACAACCATTAAAAGACCAAAACTAAATAACACAGCTCCAAGAACTTTGCTTTCAACCGATAGATAAATGAGACCCGCGATGCCGATAAAGATGCCTGCCATCATCGCTTTCAACATAACACGTTCTTTAATCATTTTATTTTATCCCCTTAAACCCGTATAGTACTCCAACAACAAAATTTGCAAATCGTGCTGGTAATAGCTTATGTAATAAAACGAATACCTTATACTTAAAACCAATTGTTTTATAAAGAGGAATTCTTCTTTTACGTACCATTTTATCGATCGTTTTAGCTGCTACTAAAGGATCCATACCGTTACGTTCATCATCTTCCATCACACCAACAGATTTATCAACTCTTTTTTGGTAAACAGCTGATTCTGTTTCATTTTTACGACGATTTTTAGTAAATCCGGTTTTAATATCTCCAGGCATTAACGCACATACTTGAATATGCATGGGTGACACTTCATTATGAAGTGCTTCAGAAAAAGCATTGATTGCTGCTTTCGAACTTGAATAAAATGCTTGGAATGGAATGGCTAGTCTACTTGCGACCGAACTGACGTTAATGATCTTTCCCCCACCCGATTGTCTAAGAAAAGGTAGGGCTGCTTTTGTTGAATGAAAAACACCCATGAAGTTAACATTCATGAGTTGATTTGCATCCTCTAACGAGGTTTCTTCGATACTTCCAGAAATACCGAAACCGGCATTGTTAATGACAACATCGATTCTTCCTTCTATATCAAAGATATCTTGATAGCTTTGTTTTAATTGTTCATAATTGGTAACATCCGCTTGGATACCCTTTACATTTTTCTCATAGACTTTTGATCTACTGATACCATAGACATGATATCCTTTTGATGCAAGGTAATTAGAAACCTCTAATCCAATCCCAGAGGAAGCACCCGTAACAATAATAACTTTCATGAATTATTCCTCAAAGTTTTCCAATCCTTTTAGTACTTCTACAATCTTTTCAATGGCTTGATCCATTAATTCTTTTGTATGAGTAGCCGTATAACTTGTACGAATTAAGCATTCACCAATGGGTGTAGCTGGTGGTACAACTGGGTTGACGTAGACGCCATGTTCGAATAACTGATTACATGCAATCATCGTTCTTAGTGGCATAAATGTATAAATAGGAATGATTGGAGTTTTAGAATCTTTAATCTTAAGTCCTTTAGCTTTTAAACCTTGACGCATATATTCAGCGATATCGTTTAAAGCTTGAACTCTTTCAGGTTCTCTTTTCAAAATACGTAATGCTGCTAGAGCAGCTGCTGTGTTAGCGGGTGGAATTGCCGCTGAGAAAATATAGGGACGAGAGTTATGTCTAATAAAATCAACAACATCTCTTTCAGCAGCAACATAGCCACCTAAAGATGCTAATGACTTAGAGAAAGTACCCATAATGATATCGACTTCTTTTTCAAGTCCAAAATGTTCAGCAGTACCTCTTCCATATTTACCCATAACACCTAAACCGTGTGCATCATCAACCATGATACGTGCGCCATACTTTTTAGCAAGTAAAACAATTTCAGGTAATTTTGCAATATCACCACTCATGGAAAATACGCCATCAGTGACAATCAGTTTACCTTTATTATCTGGTGCTTTTGCGAGTTTAGCTTCTAAATCTTCCATATCAGCATGTTCATAACGAATGACTTCTGCATAACTTAAACGCATTCCATCATATATACTCGCATGGTTTTCTTTGTCTGAAAAAATGATGTCATTTCTTCCAGCAATTGCTGAGATAATACCAAGATTTGATTGAAATCCTGTTGAGAAAATCGTGCAGTCTTCTTTATTTAAAAACGCTGCAAGTTCAGTTTCTAATTCTTTGTGTAAATTGAGTGTTCCATTTAAAAAACGTGATCCTGATACACCTGTTCCATATTTTAAGGTTGCATCCACTGCAGCTTGAATCACTTCTGGATGAGAAGTGAGACCAAGGTAGTTGTTTGAACCAATCATGATCATTTCTTTGCCTTCCATATGGACGACTGTATCTTGTTTTGATGTTAATTCGTGAAAGTATGGATAGTATCCACCTTCACGTGCTTTTTTAGCTGTGTCATACTGATAACATTTCTTGAATAAATCCATTTTTATAGCCTCTTTTCAAAAACCGCTTATTCCTATTATAATACAAATCAACCTTTTTATATCACATAAAAGTGCTTTTAACTTAAAACTATCTTCTTATTCTATATCCTTTAGGATATCTTTATGAATTATTAAGTATTTTTAGTAAAAAACACATCTTGTTGTGAAGCTAATGGTATTTATCATCCTTATTATAACAAAGGCAAATGTTTTGTCAAGATAGGTCAAATCAACACATTTTTTATCATAATTGGGGCCTCAAATGGTTATAAAACGAAAATGTCTTACAATTATCTTAATTTTGCTTTAAAACAACTTAAATCATTTGTGAAATGATCTTAAATGCTCTACAATAGTCATGTAAATAAAAGTGAGGTTAACATATGAATTATATCAAAATCGATAAAACAATTAAGAAGGCACTTTACCTTCAAATCAAAGACTCCATCGAAGATGCAATTAAACAAGGCGTCTTGTCAGATAATGACCGCTTACCCACTGAAAGCGAACTATGTGAAGTCTTTCAAATCAGTGATATTGTTGTTAAAAATGCGTATAAACTTCTTGTTAAACAAGGACTGATTATGCGTGTTCAAGGGAGTGGTACATTCGTTTCAACGAGACGAATCTTCAGATTTCCACTCAAAGGATTTAATAAGTTTGATGATTCATCATCTTATTCATATCAAACTAAGATTAAGCGTGTTATTTTATTTGATCAATCAGGTGATAATGATCGTGTCGTGGAAAATTTGAATTTAGCGGATCATGAACAGTATTATATGCTTAAATTCATCGTCTTGATTGAGAATGCTGAAGTACTCTTACAGACACTTTACTTACCTGTAAAACTTTATCCAAAACTAACGATTAAAGATGTTGAAACACATAATCTTCCTGGGTTATTATCACACCGATATCATCACACCATTAAACGCGTTAAAAACGGGTTTAGTCCTGTCAATCTAACCTCATCAGAAGCACTTCTTTTAAATTCATTTAAGCATGCTGCTGCACATCGTGTTAGAACAACCATTTTTGATCCAAGCGAAAGACCTATTGCTTATCTTGAAACACTTTTCTTAGGTCAATTTACACAGTTTGAGGTGATTTTAGGATGAAAATACTTATGGAAAAAATAAAGATTGACAAGCGTCAATCTAACCCAATTAACTTACAGATTTATCAATCAGTTAAGTCGTTATTGATCAGTCAAGAAATCAAATATATGGATGAACTTCCAACCATTGAAGAACTCGCACTTTTCTTAGATGTCGATCAAACGTTTGTCAATCAAGCTTACCACCGTTTAACATTTGAAAACTTCTTCCACAATGAACACGGTACCTATTTTGCTAATTATGTCAGCTTATCGTCTGATTATTATTTAAAAGTCTCCAAACTTTATGACATTATTAAAAATCTTGGTTTGACACCATCGATTAAGACACTTAAAAAAAGAGTAACTCAATTACCTGTTCAACTACAAGTTGATCAAGCCATTGATCCAAATGAAAACTATATTCATTTAAGACGTATCTATTACGGTAACGAAATTCCACTCGCTTTAATGGATATCTACTTACCTCAATCACGTTTTGAAGGCATCGATCAAGCAACATATGATGATAAACCACTTTATGAATCGATTTATTTCCAATATGGAAAACTCGTCTCATCCGGTAGAAGACTCTTAAGTGTCAGCAATTTATCACGTGAAGATGCAAAGATTTTAAATGCTGCTCAAGACACTGCAAGTTATCAAGTCATCGCAGTTGCACTGGATCAAGACAAACATTTAATTGATGTATCACGCTCAATCTCAACGATGAACCAATATTTTGAAGTTGATTTTGAGGAAGAAGAATTAAAGAAAATTACACATAACCATTTCTTCTACATTTAAGTCAGCAACCGCTGACTTTTTTTATATCATTTTTTCAAATAAAAATAGGATCTCATCTTTCGATGAAATCCTATTTTTGTTAATAATCGAGTTCTTCGTCTTCAGTATAAGTATTTGAACGATCATAATCAAATGTCGTTTCTCTTAAAATACCTGTACCTGCTGGGATTAAGCCACCAATGATGACATTTTCCTTTAAGCCATGGAGTTCATCGGTCTTACCTTTAATTGCTGCATCGGTCAAGATACGAGTTGTTTCCTGGAAGGATGCTGCTGATAAGAATGAATCACTTCTTAAGCTTGCGCGTGTAATACCAAGTAAGATGGGTCTACCAACAGCTGGACGTTTAAACTGAGCAAATGCTTTCTTGTTTTCACGTTTGAATTCTGAAACGGAGACTTCAGTACCTGGAAGAAGATCTGTATCACCTTCGGTGACAACAGTAATTCTTCTTAACATTTGTCTGATGATGAGCTCAACGTGCTTATCGGAGATTTCCACCCCTTGAGCACGGTAAACCTTTTGAACTTCTTCAAGAATATAGAGTTCAGCTGCTTCAGCAGAAACTACTCTTAATAGTTCTTTTGGATTAATTGAACCTGGTGTAAGTTTTTGACCTGCTTTAACAGAGGCACCTTTTCTTACTAAAGCTTCAATATTTGGATCAACTGTGTACTTATATTCTTTATCAGCTGCATCGACGATTGTGATAATTGAAATACCACCACGTTGACGATCAATAGCCTTCACCTTACCATCAACTTCTGAAATAACCGCTTTACCTTTTGGATTGCGGGCTTCAAAAAGTTCTTGAATACGTGGGAGACCTTGTGTAATATCGGACGCTGAGGCAACCCCACCAGTATGGAAGGTTCTCATGGTTAACTGTGTACCAGGTTCACCAATCGATTGTGCGGCAACAACACCAACAGCTTCACCCACTTCAACACGTGTGTTGGTAGCAAGGTTACGTCCATAACACTTAGCACATACACCGTTATCGGAATTACATGTTAAGTTGCTTCTAATTTCAACAGCTTCAACATCGGCTTTAATAATCGCATGACCAATTTCTTCAGTAATGAGTTCATTGCGTTTAACAAGCACTTGTTTCGTCTTAGGATTTAATACATCTTTCGATGAATAACGACCAACGATACGGTCATATAAAGGAACGATTTCTTTTGTATCTTCCTTAATCGGTGTCATCACAACGCCACGTTCTGTACCACAATCTTCATCAACAACGATGACATCTTGAGATACGTCAACTAAACGACGTGTTAAGTAACCTGATTCAGCAGTCTTTAACGCGGTATCAGTAGAACCTTTGCGGGCACCGTGGGTCGAAATAAAGAATTCAGATACAGTTAGACCTTCTCTAAATGATGCTTTAACAGGAACTTCAATGATTTCACCTTTAGGGTTATTCATGAGTCCGCGCATACCAGCGAGCTGAGCAAAGTTCGATGCGTTACCACGTGCACCAGAATCTGACATCATATAGATATTATTATCG
>JAEWVV010000114.1 GCA_023458995.1 Bacillota bacterium | reverse complement strand
ACCCTTTGAACGAGCTCATCGATGACATTCTTGATCTGCAATCCCGTTTTTCCTTCATTTCTTAATTCAACAGCCCGCATAACGAGTAGTGCTAAACCTGATGACATCGTCTTTGAATCAATGATATAAACTTGATTTGTCGATAATTCCTGTTTTGCAATCAGTGCTGATTGAATCGTTGAAGATAAATTAGAACCAATACCGATATAAACAATATCATAACCGCGTTTAATGTATTTATTAAAGGCGTTATGAAAATCTCCTGAACGAAGACCTGTAGATCGTGCAAGTTCTTTTTTCTCTGCGACTTTTTGATATAGTTCTTCTGGTGTGATATCAATCCCATCTTTATAAACCTCTTCTTCAAAACGTATAAAAAGAGGGATACTTTGAACATCCTCTTTGATCAGATACTCTGGATTTAAATCTGAGGTTGAATCCGTTAATATCTTGACTTTACTCAAGCCTACTCACCTGATTTCTCATTTCTAATTCAATGTTACTTAAGTTTTCTTTGGTAACATTCGAATATGCATAAAATAAAACAGGGTTTTTCATGATTTTTCTAATAGTTTGTTCCTGCTTATATTGATATGTCTTTGGTATTTTATCCTTTTTAGTTGCAATCACCATGACATTGACGTTTTGTTCGACTAAAAATTGGTAAGTAAAAAGATCATCATCTGTGGGTCCAATCTTAAAGTCAATTAGCATACAGACAAGTCTGAGTGAGTTTGAATGTTTCATATAGTTTTGGATCATTACCATAAACTGATCTTGCATCGATTTTGAACGTCTTGCATAACCATAACCTGGAGCATCCACTAAATAAAATGATTTTTCTAATAAATAGAAGTTTAAGGTAATCGTTTTACCAGGTGTATTAGAAACTCGAGCTAAGCTTTTTCTATTGGTCAGTGCATTAATAAAAGAACTCTTTCCAACATTTGAACGCCCAATGAGGAGTATTTGTGGTAACTGTTCGGGTTCATCTTTGATATCTGTAATACTTTTTACATATACTGCTTGTTTAATCATTGACTCACAATCCTTCTTAAAAGTTGAAAAAAGTAGTCCGAAGACTACTCCTCATTATAAACTATTTCAATACGATTTGGAAGACATCATTCACATTTTCAACGGGAATGATTTCGAGTGCATTTCTGACTTCTTCGGGAATATCATCAACGTCTTTCGTATTATCCTTAGGAATAATTATGGTTTTTAAACCAGATCGGTGTGCAGCAATCGATTTTTCTTTTAATCCACCAATAGGTAGAACATAACCGCGTAGTGTAATTTCACCGGTCATACCTACTTCTTTTTTGATTAAACGCTGAGTTGCAGCTGAATAGATCGCAGTTGCCATTGTAATCCCTGCAGAAGGACCATCTTTAGGTATTGCACCTTCAGGAACGTGAATATGGAAGTCATTATTGTTGAATATATCTTCATCGATACCATACTTTTTAGCGTTTGATTTGATAAACGATAAAGCGGTCATCGCTGATTCTTTCATCACATCACCAAGTTTACCTGTTAAAACAAGTTTACCAGATCCCTTGTAATAAGTGACTTCAACAGGTAATGTATCGCCACCAAATGCTGTATATGCTAATCCAGTAGCAACCCCAATCTGATCTTGTTTATCGGAATTGTTATGGGTATACTTCGGTTTACCAATATAACCTTCGATATTCTTTAAGGTGATTGAAACACTCGTTTCTTTCTTCATTAAAATATCTTTAATCGATTTTCTAATGAGTGAACCAATGTATCGATTGAGTTCACGAACACCAGCCTCTCTCGTGTAATGACGAATGATGTAATAAACAGATGCATCATCAATCGTGAATTCATTTGTTGTTATACCATGAGCTTTTAATTGCTTTGGCACTAAATGCTTAACTGCAATCTTATGTTTTTCTTGTTCGGTATAGCTTGAGAGTTCAACGATTTCCATACGGTCTCTTAATGGTGCAGGAACGTTTTCAAGGTAGTTTGCTGTTGTAATAAATAAGACTTGAGATAAATCATAAGGTTCTTCGAGATAATGGTCACTAAACTTAGCGTTTTGTTCAGGATCTAGAACTTCAAGCATTGCTGAAGCTGGGTCACCTTTATAATCACTTGCCATCTTATCGATTTCATCAAGTAAGAATACAGGGTTTACTGTTCCTGCATCGCGCATTCCTTTAATGATTCTACCTGGAAGAGCTCCGATATAGGTTCTTCTGTGTCCTCTAATTTCACTTTCATCTCTTACGCCACCTAAAGACTGTTTAACAAACTTACGTCCTAAAGCTTCTGCGATTGAGATAGCAAGTGATGTTTTACCAACCCCTGGGGGCCCTGCAAAACAAAGAATGGTTTGTGGATTACGTTTAGTCATAATCTTGACTGCTAAATACTCAATAATTCTTTCTTTAACAACTTCAAGACCATAGTGTTGTTCATCAAGTTTTTCCATGACTTTCTTTAAATCATAATTATCTTTTGACGCTTTCTTCCAGGGGAGTTCTACAAGAAGATCAAGATAGTTCTTAATGATCTGTGATTCTGCCATTGAAGAGGGTGTACTTTGATACTTTGAGAGCTCAGCTAACGCTTTTTCTTCAATGTTTTTAGGCATTTTAGCTGCTAATATTTTCTTTCTAAACTCATCGATTTCTTCTTCTTTTTTAGCTTTGTCACCGAGTTCGTTTTGAATAGCTCTCATCTTCTCACGAAGATAGTATTCTTTTTGATTTTCATCAATCGATTTTTTGATTTCATCATTAATCTTTTGTTCTAAATCGACGATCATCTTTTGCTTATTTATATCTTCTAAAAGCATTCTTAAACGATTATTTAAGTTAGCTTCTTCCAAGTATTTATACTTCTGTTGATCGGGAGTCTTTAAATTAAAGACAATGATATCACAAATCTTTTCTGTCGATAAACCTTGCTGTACTTTTTCCAAGACCTGATTATTGGGGACCAAGATGGTTTGTGCATTGTTAGCAACTTCTTGCACGATCATCTTAATTAAAGTGACTTCTTCGTCCACATTTTGTGCGATTGTATCATGTTCTTGATATTCAACAACAAAATAAGGATCTGTTAAGAAATACTCTTTAACCTTGATTCTCGATATGACTTGAAGTTTCACTTTGTAAGCATCATTGGGCAGCTTAATCTTCATTTGAACCTTCACTAAAGCACCGTATGCTTCAATATCATCAATCGTCGGTTCTTCAATCAGAGGATTCTTTTGGATAAGAACAAGTGCATAGGATCCGAAGTTCTTTTCTGCTTCTTCAAGTGCCTTTAGGGAGACCTTGCGTCCAACTTCTATTCGAAAGTCATTATTTGGAATAGGTACAGTACCGCGGACAACGATAGCAGGTAAGCTTTTTGACATTTCCATGTGGTTTCACATCCTTCTTCTAGTTTCATTTTGATTATAGCACATTTTTATCAATTTGCAATCGATAAGCATGAGTGCCAATTCTTTATGGGAAAGAAAGGGACAGAAGTCCCTATTTTTACTTTCTAACAGCTGAATCTAAAATGAATTGATATGCTTTATTGAGTGTAACATCATTTTCTAATGCTGATTCTGGAATGTACTTTTTGACTTCTTCAACTGGCATATTGTAACGTTTAGCAAGTTCATCATACTTTTGAACAAGCTCTTCAGCGGTTGCTTTAAAGCCTTCAGCTTTAGCGACAGCTTCAACAACTAATGTTGTTTTAACTCTCTTTAAAGATTCATCTTGAAGTTGAACTTCGAATTGATCTTTATCAACACCTGAAAGTGATAAGAACATATCGAGTTCAAGACCATATTGTTTAGCTTGGTTAACGACATTTTCTTTAGCTTGAGCAACTTCTTCATCAACCATTTCTTGTGGGATATCCATTGAAGCACTATTTAAGACTGCAGTAATAACTTGTTCAGTAATTGTGCTTTCTGCTTCAGCCTTCTTTTGATCTTCTAATGTTTTACGTGTAGAAGCTTTTAATTCTTCAACAGTGGTTACACCTTCACGGTTTAATGATTTAACGAAATCATCATTTAATTCAGATTGTGTCTTTGTTTTAACTTCATGAAGTTTAACTTTGAAGACTACTGCTTTACCAGCTAAGTTTTCAGCTTGGTATTTTTCTGGGAATGTAACATTTAAGTCTTTTTCATCGCCTGGATTCATACCGACCATTTGTTCTTCAAATCCAGGGATAAATTGGTTAGAACCAATTTCTAATGAATAGTTTTCAGCTTTTCCACCTTCAAAAGGAACACCTTCTAGTAATCCTTCAAAATCGAAAATTGCTGTATCACCAAAGTTTAATGAACCTTCTTTGGGTTGTAATTCTCCGTTTGCTGCTAATAAATTTTTAATTTCAGCATTAACTTCTGAATCAGTAACTTCAGTCTTGATTGCATTAACTTCGATACCTTTGTATTGGCCGAGTGTAACTTCTGGTTTAACAGGAGCAACTAATGCAACTTGGAATGTTTCTCCACGTTTTACGTTTTCCCATTCAATTTCAACTTTAGGTTGACCAACGATTTCATAATCAGGATGATTTTGTGCTTCGTGCATCTTATCGTGAAGAACGTGGTTTAACGCATCTTCATAAAGTGATTCAA